>CBDUWJ010000023.1:0-13808 GCA_965370895.1 uncultured Anaerolineae bacterium
TCCGCCGGCACGGGTTCCAATCACGCGCGGTTCGGCTGCCTGAACTTCAGTTGGTACGATCCACGGCGTGGCCGCATGCGCTACAAGCAGGCTGGGCGGGGTGGCATCGGCACCGTCCTCCGCGACAAGAAGATCAAGGCGCTGGTCGTCAAGTTCAGCAACATGAAAGGCGACTTGAATCAGCCAGCTGATCCCAAGCTCCTCCGAGAAACAGGACGCAGCGTCAATGACGAGATGCGCCGTCTGGACCCCATCCAGAACGATATGGCCGGTGTGGGTACCGCGCACCTGGTGTCCATCATGAATGATTACGACCTCCTGCCGACCTACAACTTCAAGTACGGATCGCACCCGCAGGCCCACCAAATTTCGGCCAAAGTATACCGCAAACTGTACGCTCCCTATCGCGTCGGCGATGGCTGTTGGTATGGCTGCACCATGGCTTGTGCCAAGGGCATCGACGGTGTTACCCTACGCACTGGCCCATACAAGGACGAGGTTGTGGGCGTGGATGGCCCGGAATACGAAACCATCGCTGGGTGTGGCTCCAGTCTGGGCATATTTGAGCCCCACTGGGTGGCCGAGATCAATTTCTATTGCGATACCTACGGCCTCGACACCATCTCCTTCGGCACGTCCATGGCCTTTGTCATGGAGTGCTACGAAGCTGGAATCCTCAACAAGGAGATCACGGGCGGCTTGGAGCTTGACTTCGGCAACGCCGAGGCAACGATGGAGGTTCTCCACCAGATCGCCCGAGGCGCGGGGTTCGGCCGGATCGTAGGCCAGGGCATACGTCGAATGAAAGAGATCTTTGCCAACGAATACGGCGGCGATCCGCAGTTCATGCAGGATATTGGCATGGAGGCCAAGGGCCTGGAGTATTCAGAATACGTGACCAAGGAGTCCCTGGCGATGCAGGGAGGCTATGGCCTGACTCTGAAAGGACCCCAGCATGACGAGGCATGGCTCATCTTCATGGACCAGGTAAACAACCAGATTCCCACTTTCGAGGACAAGGCCGAGGCGCTGCACTACTACCCCATGTGGCGCACCTGGTTCGGTCTCAACGGCCTGTGCAAGATCATATGGAACGACGTGGTGCCGGAGGACAATGCCCTGACGGACGAACCAGCCAAGATCCCACAGCACGTCGACAATTATGTTAAATTCTATCAGGCCGTTACGGGCCGCAGTGCCACAATAGAGAGCATCATACTCGACTCTGAGCGAGTGTACAACTACCAGCGGGTGTTCAACATCCGCATGGGCTATGGCCGTCGCTTCAACGACGCCATCCCCTACCGGAGCGCCGGACCCGTGACGGTTGAGGAATATGAATCCCGCGCTGAGCGGTACGACCAGCAGCTTCGAGAATCAGTTGGCTTTGGCCCTGAGGGCAAGAGCACCGAAGAAAAGGTAGCCGCCCTGCGAGCCTACCGGGAAACGCAGTATGAGAAGCTAACCGACGCCGTGTACAAGCGGCGTGGCTGGACCCTTGACGGCGTGCCTACGTTGGAGAAACTGCGCGAATTGGGAATTGACTTCCCCGAGGTCGTCGAGGTCGTCAAACCACACCTCCCTTGAGACTGCGGCAGGGCACCCATGATCAACGAACCGACAGTCCGCGTAAACGACAAATTTGAAGTGGCCTGGGCAGAAGGCATGACCGTGGCAGTGCTTCTGCAGCAGTTGAGATTCAGCTTCCCACTCATCATCGTCTCGGTGGACGGCGTGCTGGTACCAAGGGACGAATATGCCACGCGAAAGATTCCAAATGGCGCAAAGGTCAAAGCGCTGCACATGATGGCCGGCGGTTAGGCAGCGTAAGCGGATTCTCGCCCTTCACAGAACCCTCCACCCAAGCGATCTTCGAGCCTCTCCGTCCCTGGCGTTGGCGTGGGAGAAGCCGGAGCAGGTCTAGGCCTGCTCCGGCCTTTTCGCTGCATTCGACGGGACCCGAGTGCCTGTGGTTCTGCCCAAAACACATGGCACTTGACCCGCCTACGAGGGTGTCCGTGAGTGCGTGTGAACCTTCTGTGCTCTTCAGGACAAGGCACACCAAAGAGAAGGGGAGCACCGGCCCAGGCGCGAGACGTGCAGAGGGTGAGCGGCAGCCAAGTGGGGGCTGTCTTTGTTCTGGGCTTCCGACGTGATGAAGAGTCCGGTTGGGCGCTTTTGCCAGGAAGGATAGCACACTCAAGGCAGTTGCAGACCAATCGTCAGACCGACTTGACGAACATTGCCCCTTCTGGTACACTACCGTCATTGTGAGCACAGTGGTGAGGGCGTTCAGGCGAGGAACCAGGGACGTGGTACTGACGGCATTGGTGTTTCTGAGTCTAGGGCTGGGAGGCTGTCACCTGCGGCCTCTGCTCTACGACGTGTCCGTTTCGCCAGACGTCATCTCGCCCAACGCCGACGGCGTAGAGGATGCGACGAACATCACCTACAGGCTGTCGCGCAATGGCACGCTCTCCATCTACTTTGAGAACGCCAGCGGCGAGCGCTTCTATTTCCGACAGGACCGGCACCGCTCGGCCGGAGACTATCGCGTACAGTGGGGTGGGGTCATCAACCAGCCCTACTGGCTGGAGAATGAGCATGGCCGGCAATTGGTGAAGAGCTGGGTGCTGCCCGATGGGGTCTATACCTGGATCATTGAGGCGGCAGACGAGGACGGCCAGGCGGAACGCGCTGAGGGCCAGATCACACTGAGCGGCGGCGACACCACCGTCCCTGAATTGCGCAAATTCACCGTTGCCCTGCCGGTTTTCACCCCCAACCAGGATGGTCTGGATGACCGCACGGGCGTATCCTACTTTCTCAACAAGGACGTGGAAAGCGCCCTTGTTCATCTCTACGATCCTGCCAAACCCGACATCCGGCACCCGATGGAGGAGCAGGAGCGGACGGCCAAGCCCGGCGAGGCGGGCTATCACTACTATGACTATGATGGCGGAGTAGATCGGGGCGCCGACCCACCGCCCGATGGTCCTTACATCGTGATGGCCGAGGCGCGGGATCTGGCGGGCCACCACGTGGTAGTGAGCAGCACGTTGACCATCAAGGAGGGAGGCAAGCCTCGGGCCGAGGTGGTAAACGGTGAGATTCACTGGGGTGACGCCGTGCGCAGTCTTGAAGGCACCGAGATGTACCTTCCACTGGGCGCCACCCTTGTGTTTACCAGCTACGTCGAGAACTATGGCCGGGTGCCGATCCGTACCTCCGGACCGCCGTCGGGGACCCACTATCGCAGCGACCAGAACTACAACACGCTGGCCGTGGAGATGGGCGAAGAGAGCTTTCATCAGCAAGCTGGAGTGTGGCGCCTTGGCATCAACTTTGACGTATCGGACACAGACTTCCCCTACCGTTGGGCAGTCGGCCGGCGCGACGAGTTGCGCAGAGAGGTCATCGATGGGCGGGAGCAGTGGTTCTTGGACCCTGGCAAACGGGGCACCGTCACAGGAAGCATCGAGATGGTGGGGCCGTTCCCACGCGATGCGATCTTTGCCTGGGGCGGGCTGATTCACGAATACGTGGGCATCAATGCCGAAAACAACTATGTCGACCGGGTACTCATTCACATCGGAAAACCGTGAGAGTTCGAGGCCTCCGGTTCAAAGCACGAGGCACGGGATGCCGGGAGGTCCCTCACTTCCTGTCCTGGTCTCCCGTTTCTAGAATCTCATTCCTTACTCGATGGATCTGGTAGTCATCACCGTCAGCTACAATACACGCGACCTGCTGGCCGATTGCCTGGAGTCAGCTCTTGCTGGTCTGGAGAGATCTGGCCTGGCAGGTGAAATATGGGTTGTGGATAACGCCTCGACTGATGGCAGCGCGGAGATGGTGCGCAGGCGCTTTCCGGATGTGCGGCTGGTCGCCCACGACGAGAACTTGGGCTTTGCTGCTGGCAACAACCTGGCGTTGCGGACAATGGACTTTGGCGGGAAGACAACGCCTCGACACGTCCTATTCCTGAATCCCGATACGCGCGTGGCGAACGACGCCCTCGGGATCATGATCCGTTTTCTGGATTCGATGCTCAGGGCTGGCGCTGCTGGCGCGCGCTTGGTTCACAGCGACGGGAGTTTCCAACACTCGGCTTTCTCGTTTCCGGGGCTGGCGCAGATTGCCCTTGACTTTTTTCCCCCAGGCAGATCCCTTCTACCTCACCACCGGCTGCTCGAGTCGCGGATCAACGGACGGTATCCGCATCGGCTCTACGCTGCGGGCCACCCTTTCATGGTAGATCATCCTCTTGGCGCGGCGTTGATGATCCGTGCAGAGACGTTGACCGAGGTAGGCACCTTTGACGAGCGCTTTTTCATGTATTGTGAGGAGATCGACCTCTGCCATCGCATCTGGACAGCGGGTTGGCAGATCTACTGCGTGCCCCAAGCTGAGATCGTGCATTTGGTAGGCCAGAGCACTCGGCAGTTTCGCGATCGGATGTTCGTGGCGTTGTGGCAGAGCCGCTTCCTGATGTTTGAGAAGCACAGAAGCCCGGCTTTTCGCTGGGCGGCGCGGAGACTCGTCCGCCTGGGCGTAAGGGCTGAAAGCCAGCGAGCGAGGGAAGCCCATCGCCGGCAGGAGATCTCAGCGGAGGAACTGGAGAGCCGGCTGGCAGCCTACCGAGAGGTGGCAGCACTGTGACGGCGGAAGTAGCAGCAGTAGTCCTGACCAAGAATGAGGAACGTCACATTGGCGACTGCCTGGACAGCCTATCCTGGGCGGACCAGCGGGTCGTGTTTGATGACTTTAGCACCGATCGCACGGTGGAGATTGCACAAGAGCTGGGAGCACACGTCGTGCAGAATCGTTTCCAGGACTTTGCCGCCCAACGAAACGCCGCCACAGCAGCCGTCGCAGCACACTGGGTCTTTTTCGTGGACGCCGATGAGCGGGCCACGCCAGGCCTGGCAGAAGAGGTGCGGCGCGTCGTCAGATATGAGGGCGATGAGGCGCGTGTAGGGTGGTGGGTTCCGCGACACAACTACATGCTCGGCCACCGGATGCGCGGAGGGGGATGGTATCCAGATCATCAGCTGCGATTACTGCGCCGGGGCAAAGCCCTCTACGACCCGGCCCGCCCAGTCCATGAGATTGTCATCCTCGATGGAACAGCTGGTTATCTGGAGAACGTCCTCATTCATTACAACTATGACACAGTGGGCCAATTCCGGCGCAAAATGGGACGCTACACCAGTTTTGAGGCTGGCATGCTCTACGAGCAGGGCATTCGGGTCCAACCCTGGAGCTACATAACCATGCCACTGCGGGAGTTCTGGCGGCGCTTTGCGACGCTGCAGGGGTATCGAGATCACGCCTACGGCTTGCTGTTCTGTGGCCTAATGGCCTGGTACACTTTTGTGACCTACCAGCGACTGCGCCGGCTGAGATCTGAGCCCAAGACTGGAACGGAGCGCTGCGCTTGAACCCAGCGAAGCGCAAATTCCTCAGACCAATTCGAGGATCCGCTCGAAGCCGTCGCCTATGTAGCGGGAGATAGTGTCGGCGCACGCTTCGTACTTCTCGATAGACCTTCCGTAGGGATCTTTGATGCCCTGGCGCTTGCCGGCCATCTCACTCAGCAGATGGATCTTCCAGGCGTACTGGGGCCACGTCTGGCGGACGGTTCTGGCGTGCTCCTGCCCCATGACCAGGATTAGGTCTGCCTTGTCCATATCAGCCGTGGTGATGGTGTGCGCGATGTGATCTGTGATGTCGATGTATCGTTCAGCCATCACCAAGACGGCCTCTCGGCTGGCCTCGCGTCCATCGACAGCCCGCACTCCAGCAGAGAAAACCTCGAAACGATCGTCAACCCCCTCCTCCGCGATATGCTTCCGAAGCAAGCCAGCCGCCATGGGCGAACGGCACAGATTCCCGGTGCAAACGAACAGAACCACACTCATCTCAGCGTCCTCTCTGCAAAGATCCATTCATGACAGCCAAAGCGGAGGGTTGCTCCAACCCCACGCCCGAAGGAAATCAGATAGAAGCCGGGACTTTGCGGCCTCGGCCCCTGCGCGCAAGGTCCCCTATACCAGCTCAGGCTGAAGAAGACCATAATCGCCGTCTTTGCGGCGGTAGAGGACGTTGAGCTGGCCTTCATCGGCGTTGTAGAAGACAAAAAAACTGTGCCCAAGCAATTCCATCTGTTCGACTGCCTCTTCAGGGTCCATGGGAGTCATGGGGAAGCGCTTGCTTCGCACAATCCTGGCTCCCTCTCCTTCATATTCGTCTTCCTCAAATCCCGCTGGCAGAGGCTCCACCACCATGTCCGCAGCCCGCCAACGATTCTTGCGCTTGCCTTTGTAGCGCGCGATCTGGCGATACATCTTGTCCAGCACAGTGTCGATTGAGGTAAACATATCGTCGGAGCGTTCTTCCGCCCGCAAGATGGTACCGTTGGAACGAATAGTAACCTGGCACACCTGCCGATCCTGGGCTGCTTTGGTACCTTCGACAGTCAGTTCCACCCATGCCTCGCTGATGGACGGCAGGTAGCGGTCAAGCCGCCCGATCTTCTTGTGCACGTAATCGCGAAGCCGGTCGGTCACTTCCACGTTCTTTCCCTTGATATTCAATTCCATCTTCCACTCTCCTCGTCACGGTTTTGTTTGATGTCTTGCAGACTCTCGCAAGCGCGGGACAATGTAAAGGCCCAAACCGACAAAACGCCGCCATCGCGCAAGGCCGCACAGGCGGCCTCTAGCGTGGACCCGGTTGTATACACGTCGTCAACAAGAAGGACACGTCTACCGGCCAAACTGTCGCTGCCGCACTCAAAAGCCCTGTGCAGGTTGGCTCTGCGCTCCTCAGCGTTCAGCCCCACCTGAGGCGCGGTGGCCCTGGTGCGGATCAGAGCATCCGCGACCACCGGACACTTTAGGTGAGCGCCCAGTTCGTCGGCCAGAAGGGCTGCCTGGTTGTAGCCTCGCTCCCGCCGGCGAGCAGCGTGCAACGCGACTGGCACGATGGCCTCAATGTCCGCCTCATTGGGGGCCAGTTCGGCCCACGCCTGACTCATCAATTCGCCCAAGGGCGCGGCCAGACACCGCAAGTCGTCGTACTTGAACCGACGGATGGCCAGGCGCAGGGGGCCGCTGTGGAATGCGTAGGCCCGAAGCCCGTTGAGTTGAGACACGGCACTCTGACAGCCGCTGCACAAGAGCCTCGAACCCCGGAGCTGCACCGTACTCGGAAAGGAAACGGAGTCAGATGGCGCGGGACGAGGAGAGGCTGGGTCCTCCAAGGGCATGCCGCAGCGCCAACACACAGGTGGATGGATAGCCTGGATCTTTCCCATGCATTCGGCACATAGCCATGCCCCAAAGCGTTGGCAGGCGACGCAGCACGGTGGAAAAAGCAGGTCAACGACGGCATCCCCGATCCTCCCAAGCCCGCGCAGGCTGAAGCGGGAAGACGATTCAGTCTTGGTCTGTGTGCTCACGCAGCACCGATCCGGCGGGAATGCAGAACAACCTGCGTGAGACTGGGCTGGCTTGGGCCACATCCCCCTGGCCAGGAATCATCCTTTCGAGCAAAGGCAAACCACCCCCGCACCGAGTGCTCAGAGTGCACCCTTGATCTCGTTGATGATGTCGCCGATGGCTGGTTCAACCAGCAGGTAAATGGCAATGACGACAATGGCTATCAAAACAAGCACCAAAGCATACTCGACCAAACCCTGTCCCTCCTCCTGCGGCTTGAACGGCACTTCTTCACCCCCTTTCCGCCGTCGCTGGCCTGCGCCAATCGAAAAGCATCAGTGGACCTTCATCCCTGTCCAGGCCGCCAGGTCACCGCGAAAGAGCAGTGACTCGCAGGCTCTTGCCTGACCATGATCAGCCTCCGCTAGTATACCACATACCAGGCGTGAGAACAACTCGCAGAACCGTTTCAACAGCTTCCATCCACCACAGTCGTGGCGCTCAGCCGTTCCCCGAGTCGGTCCCGCCCGAGCCGCGCCACCGTCTGCACCGCCTTGAGGATCTCGAGTTTGGAGATCTTGGAGGCACCGCGTTGTCGGTCTTCAAAGATGATCGGGACCTCGCCAATGCACCACCCCTGCCGCTGGCAGCGGTAGAGCATCTCGATGAGGAAAGAGTAGCCATCAGAAACGATTTCATCCAAAGCGATCGATTCCAGCACTACACGTCGGTAGCCACGAAACCCCGCAGTGGCATCACCGACGTGCAGGCCCAGCGTCGTGCGGACAAACCCATTGGCCCCGTGGCTCAACGCCTTGCGTGGCAGGGTGCAATAGCGCGTGCCCCCACCTGCCACGTAGCGCGAACCGATCACCACGTCAAACCGGGACAGCATCGCTAGTACGTTGAGGATGTAACGCGGATGATGCGAAAAGTCAGCGTCCATCGTCAGGATATGGTGCGTGTGACCAGCAAGGGCCGCTTTCATTCCCGTGATGTGCGCTGTGCCGAGGCCCAGCTTACGCGGTCGGTGGATGACGTGGATGCCAGGGTGCTGAGCTGCCAGTTCGTCGGCCAATTGCCCTGTGCCATCAGGGGAGTTGTCATCTACAATGATAACCTGGGAATCAAGCCCCAGTTTGAGAATGCTTCCCACCAACTGTTGGATGTTCTCCCGCTCGTTGTAGGTGGGGACGATGATCGTGTGTCGGTCCAAACTACGCTCTATCCTCCAGCAACGTGCAACTCATTATAGTCCGAACCGGACTATGATGCAAGTCGAAGCGTCTGTCGCACAATCGTGATGCCATGACCATCTCGAGTCCGCCCTGGCCATGCGGCTTTCCCTCCCACGTCGGTCACGATTCGTAGCCTTCGACATCATCTGCCAGATTGCAGCCAGGGAAATGCCGCTGGCCTGGATGTCCCTCGATGGCCAAGTTGGCAAAGATGGATCCCCGCGCCTCAAGGATGGCCTCACCCACCATGCTCTGTGAGGGAATGAGCTGGATCATTATGTTCTGTCGAGCGTGTTCGCGGTCAAGGAGAGCTGCGATCTCGGGATCCACTCACGCCAAGGTACCCACCGCTCACTCCTCTGGGTCCCATCGCCGAATCCAAGTCCACAGGCCCCGGCGAACGGGTCCGAATGGTGCCCATCCCCGAGGACGACCTGCCGCAGAAGCACCGCAGCCCCCTCTACGCTACGCCCAGCTTCTTCAGCAGCTTCCGCCCGCGACTTCTCATCGCTGGGCTGCCGGTTTTGGTCAGTTCCTCCAACAAGGGAATCACCTGGGACCGGAGACTGGAATCCGTTTCTGCCAGGTCCGCCAGGGACTGCATCGAAAAGGTCTTGACAATCTTGCTCGTGTCCTCGAGATAGCCCGTGAGAATGTCCACGACTGCTTCTCGTTCTTCCGGGGTCAGCGCCAGCCGCGGTAACATCTGGGCCACGTGCCAGCGAACCTCCTGCTGTTCGCTCCTGGCCACTTGTTGGATAAGCTCTGTCCTGAAAGGTTCAAGGTATTCTGGGTGTTTTGCCGTTATCTTTTCGATGGCATCAGCAGACCGCATGCCGATGACCGGATCATCGCTCAACATCCCGTGGAAAAGCTCCTTGAACAGGGAGGGGTCAGCAAGCACATCCGTGACAACCTCATCGGCCCGCCCGATGGATCGTCGATCACCACCTTCCAGCTTCTGAACAATACTGCCCATTTGCGCCGATTACCCAAGATGCCCTTGGAAGAGCATCCTCGGAGGAAGCCACCCGGCCCCAGAGCCCTCCTGCCACGGTTCGTGGAAAACAAAAAACACGACACCTGGCAAACTCAGTGTTTCGACTCCTGGCAGCTTCATACCACAGTGAGAAGGCTATTTCGTGCGTCCGACAAGCAGATTGAACAGGCCAGCCGCCAAACCCACCACGACGCCGAAAACGACAGCGGCCCGGATGTCAAACAGGACCCTGGCGTCACCGCTCACCTCCCCGAGCGATGAGCGCTAGAACAAAATCATCCTCGAGTACGGCACGATCGGCTACTATGGCCATGGCTCCCCCTTGTTTCAGGATCACACTCTGGCCTTGGGCCGACAGGATTCCGCCCTGCGCTACCTCGATCGTCCTCGCCTCGGCCGTCTTAATGCCACCCTGCATCAGATGGACTGTGTCAGCCTTGACGTTGTTCACACCGCTTTGCCGAATGTCCACAGTATCTGCGACGATGGTCTCCGCCTGGTGTGCCTCGACGCTCACCACTTCTGGGGAATCCTCGACTACTTTGTTATGGTCGACTTCTTCGTGCATCCGTCTCCTCCTTTCCTTATGGCGCAAGAGACGCCCGTTGATCCGCATTCCACATACAGTCCCCGCCCGGTCCCGGCCGACTCGAGGATGGCATCGCAGGCCACACCTGCCCGGTGCTCATCCTCAAGAAGGGACTTGGCGACGCAGGGACGGCAGGTCCACCCCTGCAGGTCACGCCAGAATCGCTGCAATTTCGTCGGCACGTGCGGCAATGGTTGCGGCTGTCAATCGCCGTAACTCCGCACCTATGTCCCCGGCGCCGATAGCCGGACCCTCGGCCTCTGCCAGTGCCGCGTATAACAGGCGGGAGAGTCTCTTTGCCTCGCTCGGGGGGCGATCGATTGCCGCCAGCGTCTTGTCTACCTGAACGGTGTGCTGCCGCAGGTGGGAATCGAAACGATGCAAACGGAAGCGCAGGCTCAGCGCATAGTCCTCCCAATACCTGGAGGGTATAGCCAACTCCTCCTCGCAGATGCCAGCGAACTCGCGCAGGATCCGTTCGTGGAACACCTTCTGGTAAGAGCGGATGTCTGCTAGCGGACCGTCCAAGATCGCCTCGACGGAGGTGATATCCTCCCCTAGAATGGCGTCCCACTCCTCGTCAGGGATCTCGGCTGGTCGCGCATCACCACTGCGGTATCGGTCCAGGGCGTACTTGACTACGACATAGAAACCCACTTCGGCGCCGACAATGTGCCCAACCACCCGCCGCAGAGGCCACTCGCCCTCGGCTGGAGCCCGGTCCTCCTCGTCGCCTCCCACACCAAGCAACGCCGCTTGCAGGTCACGATAGGCCCAGTGGTACTGCGCCAGGATGCGCTGCGCTGTGGACACCGCTGGTCCGTGGGCCGCACGCGCAGCCGCCGTCTTGGCGGCCAGGTCGCGCAACTCCTCGTACGTTCGAAAGAACGCAAACCGCACACCCTCCGAGTCATAGACGCCCCAAGCCCACGCTCGATCGAGTTCCGAGTCGGGCACGCCCTGCGTGATCGCAGAAAACCGTTCGACAGCGCGCACCAACGAAGTTGTGAACATGACACACCTCCGTTCCAACGAATGATAAGAGCAGCCTGCGATGCTTGTCCAGTAGTCTCGGCCAGCGGGCACCGCACCCTCTGGATTCGGTCTCAATCAAGCAGCAGAATCAGCGCGGTTGCTGCATGGTTCCTGAGCAGACCAGCATTGTCAACGTTCTGCGGAGCCTGGATTATGTCACCTTAGCCCGTGGGCTTATGCGCACCTGGCTAGCGTCGCCAGGCCTCTCGCCTGGCGGCAAACATCGCCTATCCCCGCCTCTGCACACTGCTCCAGGACCTCATCAATAGCCGCCCCGCTTCGCTGCCCGGCCGGCTCCACCCGCTGCAGAGCGACCCTCTTGCTATCCTCCAGAGGATGAGGGTTCCTCATCAGCGGCAAGTGGAACACCAGAGCGGAATCGTGCCGGCAGGTCATTCAAGATCCCGGCAATGCGTTCTTTCAGCGTCCGTCGCCCCGGCTTCTTTTCGCCCAGTCCCAGTAATTGGTCCCTCAGGTGTATGGTCAAATCGGCCAGCATCTTGTACATGCTTGCTCGTGTCGGCTTTTCGCCATGGGCGAACCACATCATCGCCGCGTAGCCGATGACTACCGTGGTCGAAGCGGCAATGGCCGCACTCACAACCCAGCCAGGCACACCTGCCAACTTGGCCAACTGCTGATAGACCGTTCTGGCGATCATCCCAATGCCAAAGGTGACTATCAGTTCTTTGGCCCGGGCGAGGTTTATCCTGTACCCGTACACGCGAGCAGTGCTTAATACCAGGCCCGACTGGATGCCCAGCAGAGGTATCAGATCCACAAAGGGTAGAGGGATCAAGCCCACCACGCCGGCACTGCCCGCGGCCGCGACGATCTGTTGCCAGGCCACCTTGTCACGATACTCCGGCAGCGCGTCGGTAATGGCCGCGACCAGCTCGGGCTCGGCTTTGACGATAGCCAGAACCACACGTCCTACATTGGTACCCTTTGTCGCCACGGTCTCGATGATCTGGGACGGTTCCAGACGCAGATTGCGCGCGGCGGCCTCGACCACCTCGTCGTGATGCTTCTTAGGCACCAGGTCCATTTTGTTCAACACCACGATGAACGGCTTTCCCAGGGCCAGTAAGGCATCGAACAGATCCCGCTCGTATCGCTTGATTCCCCGGCTGCCCTCAAAGACGATGACCAGAAAGTCGGCCGCCTCGGCTGCTTCGAAGGCAATCTCGCGTTCCCGTTCGCCAACCGCACCTACTGCGTCGGCACCAGGCGTATCAATGAGGGCAAAGAGGCCGGCATCGGCTTCCTGGTTCTCACGGGTCGTGCCGGGCACCGGGCCCACTTCCGCCTTCTCCTCCTGGCGAGGGATGAGCTGGTTGTAAAGAGTGGATTTGCCCACGTTGGCCGGCCCGACGATGGCGATGCTGTGTTTCGTCCCAAAAACAGGCTTGTAGCGGTCCACAACGAAGAATAGGACGTCCTTCAACGGTTTGAGAGAAGAAGGCAAAACGTCGAGGGTTCCTGCCAATTCCTTCTGCCTGTCTGGGGGCAGCACGGCCCAGACCTGACCTGTAGCGTCCCGGACAGGGTCAGGAAACTCATCGATGATTTGGTCAATCGCTGTCATGGAATATCCTCGCTTACTGGATTGTGCCATCCGCACCTTATTGGCATCTCTGTCCTGGTGGATAACCGGTCTTGGTGGAGGACCAACGCAACCTCAGCGACAGGCCAAATGGCTCGAATTTCCAGCCACCTACAGCTCCCGCCGTCCGAATGCACGGAGTACATTGTACCATCATTGGCAGCAGCAGGCAAGGATTCGCGCCGGCCTCTGGAACAGTCACCCACCCGCCACATTCACTGAGAACCGGCCAGCCACCACGGGCTGATGTCCGGCGTGAGGGCCCGGTGTCAAGTGCGCGCTTGTTATGTTGGGCAATCAACGACAGCATGGCCACAGAACGCCAGCACACTCGTGGCTGCGTGACAATCTACTTCGAAATTGACAAGCGCTCTGTCGCCTCACAACTCGGGTCTCTCAATGACCGTTCGATGGGTGGTCGTGATTGCCACGGCATCCAGAAAACCTCGTTCCCGCTCCATGCCCCCACTATGCCTTGTGAGGGGTAGCAGCCCGCATCAATCCGTGGCAGGAGTCTCTGCAACTCACACGGAGGGCACACAACCAGAACACATAGACTCTGCCATAAGCAAAACCAGCCTCTTGCAGGCCTGGCTTGCCTGAGCCGTGTCCACGATGCAGGACACCTGCCCGCCTACGACTCAGTCTTGGTCCCGAACACGTCAAGGAACTTGGCCAGCCAGTCCGAGTGCGCTGGCCGCGCCGGTGGCGTCACCCACACAGTGCATGTGGGCCTTGTCCACAGGGATATCCACGTAGATTCCGCCGGCATTGGTCACGTCCGGGCCCACGGTCGAGCGGGCCGAGCTGTTCTAGCCGCCAATCACGCCCGCCGCGGTGAGCATGTGCGGCCCGTGGCAGATCGCCGCAATCAGCTTGTCCGCCTCGCCAAGTG
>CBDUWJ010000024.1:0-13720 GCA_965370895.1 uncultured Anaerolineae bacterium
CCCAGGAACGCCCTTGGCGGCTTCTGTGTCGCGCCCAGTCGCCGGCCAGCACTGAGGCGCATCAGCCAGGACACCAGCAGCATCGCCACCAGGATCTCCGTCACGCCGACGTTCAGCATGCCCAAGTTCACCTGGTACAGAGAGCCAAAGGGCACAGCCGGCACCACGAGCAACACGCCGAGTTGTGGCCGCACCAGCGTCGCCACCAGGACAATCCCGCCGAATACCAGCAACACTGCCCAGCTCAAGGGCAACAGCGCTATAGCCAGAGCCAGCACCGCAACGACGCAGCCCACCAGAGTGGGACCCGCCATGGACCGCCACGCCAGGCTCCTCCCCAGCGGTCTCTCAGCCCAAACGTCCGCGGAACCAATCAACAGTCTGCTCCAGCCCCTCTTCCAGGCTCACCACCGGTTCCCAGTCCAATGCCTGGCGCGCTTTGCCGATGTCAGGCTGGCGGACCATCGGATCGTCCTTGGTTCGCTCATCCTCCGGCTGCACAAACACAACCTCTGACTGGCTGCCCGTTGCCGCTAGAACCTTGTGGGCGAACTCCAGGATGGTCATCTCCTGGGGATTTCCCAGGTTCACCGGTAAGACCTCGTCCGACATCAGCAGCCGGATCATGCCCTCCACCATGTCGGAGACATAGCAGAAACTCCGTGTGCGCGTGCCCTCGTCGTAGACTGTGAGCGGCTCGCCGGCCAGGGCCTGGCGGACAAAGTTGGGCACCACCCGGCCGTCGTCGAGCCTCATGCGGGGACCATAGGTGTTAAAGATACGGACTATGCGCGTCTCAACACCATGATAGCGATGATAGGCCATCGTAAGTGCCTCGGCGAAGCGTTTTGACTCGTCGTAGACGCCCCGAGGACCCACCGGATTGACATTGCCCCAATAGTTCTCCGGCTGTGGGTGAACCAGTGGATCCCCATACACCTCCGAAGTCGAGGCCAGCAAGAAGCAAGCCCCCTTGGCCTTGGCCAGACCCAACGCCTTATGTGTGCCCAACGCCCCCACTTTCAGAGTCTGGATAGGGTAGTTCAAATAGTCCACCGGGCTGGGCAGCGAGGCCAGGTGTAGCACTGCGTCCAGCGCCCCCTCGACATAGATATAGTTGGTCACATTGTGCCTGACAAAGTGAAACCGTTCATGACCAGCCAAGTGAGCGATGTTGTCTGTGGAACCGGTACTGAGGTTATCCATGGCGATCACTTCGTGCCCGCCCCCCAATAGATAATCACACAAGTGGGATCCGATAAACCCTGCGCCGCCAGTAATCAAGATTCGCACGATCAGCCTCTCCTCAAAGAACTCGATGTTGGATATTGGTCACTGGCCCGCGGCATTTGGATCATCGCCAGCATCAGCATGAAGGCAAATGCCAAGTCCACCAGAAAGAAAGCGTTGTCCACCAGCCCGTGAGCCACGACGTTGATCATGCCGCCCATCAGGCCCAAGACCAGCAATTGCTCGTTACCCTCGACTGAATGGCGAAATGCCCTCCATCCCCGCCGGAAGTATGCCACCAACAGCCATCCTAGTACCATCAAACCCGGAAGCCCGACCCTTAGCCAAAAATCAAGCACCAGGTTGTGCGGATGGGACAGGTCAAACTCCTCCCAGGCTGTTGGCAGCACATAGTGAGTGCGATACTGATACAAAAAGTTATCCAGCCCTACCCCCAGCAGCGGATGGTCCGTGATCATGGCCCAACTCGATCGCCACAGTTGGAGCCGGAGAAACGTTGTGCCTTCCGCTGTGTCCAACAACGATGTCATCCGTCCCGTTCCTGCGACCAGCATTACGACCACGGCCACAACGAACAACAGGACTACGGCCACCGCCCAGAATCGACGCCCGCGCACGGCTGCCAGGAATAGGAGCGACGCGGGCACGCCCAGCAGCCACGCACCCCGCGAGTAAGAGAGCAGAATCGCCAATCCCATTGCCACCGCCGCCAACCCGTAGGCCCACCTGCGCCACCCCTTTTTTCCCCACGCCGCAAGGGCGATGCCCAACGGCAGCACCCGGCCCAGGTAGAGGGCCAAGTTGTTCGGCGAGCCATAGAATCCACGCACCCGCCACACGCCCTCGGCGGTGATCAGGTTCTGTCCCACGACCCACTGGAACACGCCCATCAGCCCAATCAGTGCCCCACCCAGAACCCATGCGTCGGCCACACGCCAGACACCGCGCCAGTCCCGCACCATCGCTCGCAGCAGCCCGTAAAAGAGCGCCGCTCCCAGGATTACCGTGCGGTACTCCCGTGTCGCCACGCGACCATGTTCGGCCCAGAGCAGTGACGCTGCCCCCACCGCAACCAACGCGATCACACCCCAGTCCAGTACTGTCAGACGCGACACATGAGACGTGACACGCGCAGCTTGGTTAGTGAGTCGCGAGTGGACGGTCGTGACTCGTGATTCGCGATTCCTAGCTCGTGCCCCGAACGCCGGATTCCGGAATACTCGATTCACCACCCACCCTACCGCCGTGAGCAGGGTGAGAATCTCGACCATGGAGAAGACCCTGCCCAGCAAAGGCTTGCCCACCTGGTAGAAAGGCAGTGCCACGGCAATCACGGGCAGGCCCATCTCTGGGCGGAGCAGGAGGAGCACGGCCAGCAGACCCGCCGCTACCAGGCTGGGGATCGTGCCGACCGTTATGTAGACCAGAATTCCTGCCCCGGCTGTCACGGTCAGCACCAGACGGTCGTCGAGACCGCGGTAGCTGGCAATCAAGGCACCGCCAGCAGTAAGCAGTGAGTGGCGTCTGGGCCACGATTCGTAAAGAACCACGCCCAAGACCACAAGGGCAGCCAAACCTAGCGCCGGGGCCAGCCACAGCCAGGGCATGTTCCTGGTTGCCGCTCGCGACACCGTCCAGCCGACGATGGCCCACTGGCTCCAACCACGTTCGGCGACTATCTCCGCGACATGCTCGCTGTCAGACAGACCACGAACCAACGTGACCCTGTCAATCGCTCGCAGTGGATCGTACAGCACCACGTAGGCTCGGCCCTGCGAATCTTGAGGCAAGGCATTCGCCGGCTCTCCATCAACGCTCACGAATAAGAAAGCGCGATAGTCGCCTCGGCGCACAGTCAGGTCCAAGCGCGTACCCCGGAACGGAATGGTCAGGACATCGCCGCTCTGTCCAATATCCGCCCCCAGAGGCGTCACACGCCAACCACCCTCGTACTGGCCGCTGGGATGGTCGGCCGGATAAACACCAGGCCAGGCCAGCGAGGGCGCGCTTGCCAGCGTACGCAGGGTCCTGAACAATGGGGCTTGCCGACCATCCTCATCAGTCAAGGCATATTGACCGTGAAGATCGTCCGGCGACCAGGCAGCCCACAGCATGGGCCCAAGCCAGGGCCAATCCAGCCGGGTCCCCTCCACCGCCTCGGTCACGGCCTGAGCTGTCCCCGTATCTCCTGGACCAAGGCCGACAGAAGTGGCCCATACCGCTGTTTCCTCATCCCCGTGGGTCTTTATCACTTCACGCAGTAGCGCTGCCCGCCTCCAGTTCAATTGGCCCGGGTCGGCCGGTGTGTCGGCGGGTTTGCCGAAAGCGTACGACTGGGTTGCCACCACGTCGAACCACTCGGCAGCTCCCTCTTGGTAAAGTTCATCCAGGAAGACCAGGTCACTCATGTTGGCCCCGCCGGGTTCCACGTTGGGCGCCAAGGCGGCAGCCAAGATCACGGCACCGGGATCGGCGGTGCGAATCTGGATCGCGCCCTCACGCAGCAGCCGGGCATAACCTGCCGGATCGACCTCTCGCTGTCCCCAATGCGGAGCAATGTTCGGCTCATCCCAGATCTGATAGTGGTCAACCTGGTCACCAAAACGCTCTGCAAAGGCTGCAACAAAGGCCCCGTACTCGCGGACCTCGATTGGCGGGGCCGCAGGATTCTCCGCATCCTCTGCAGCCCGTACCCACTCCGGCGAACCGTCCAACACAGCGACCAACTCCAGGTTGTGTCGCCCTGCACCCTCGACGATTTCATCCCAGACCGTCCAATCATAGACACCAGGGGATGATTCGATGGCGTCCCAGGGGAAATGTTGCCGCAGCCACCGGAACCCGGCCGTCTGCATCCCCGCCAAGGCTTCTTCCCTGGCTGCTGCGTCGTGGCCACTCAGATCGGCGCTGATACCCAGGGACTTGTCTCCCGCCAGGGGCACATCCATCAGAGAGGCGCCGTCCACGCCTGGCTCAGGCCGCGTAGCTCGCGCCCAAGCCAACAACGCGCCAAACACCAGCAGAGCCGCCAGTCCTAGCCCCAGTAGCGATCGGACGAATGGCCAAGCTCCTTCACGGGTCACAGGACCCACCTCTTACCGGACGGCAGCAGCGTAACACGGTCGCATGCCACTGGCTACCTAAATCCCTCCTGAACGTGCCAGCGGCGAAAAGATCAGACTGGATAGCCCTGGCTCCTTCTCTTGACTGTCCGCATTATACTCAAAAAGACAGATGGCAGCAAACGAGCGGCATGTGACGGGACAGGCAACAGTGTGTTCACACTTCCCTCACATTCAGCCGCTCGCTACATAGACGGAGTGGTGCCAGAGGAGCCAGGGTCACCTTCCCCTGCCGCCCCAGCCTGCGCCTCCTCGTACTTGCGTCGCTTGCGGTCCACCCAATAATTGGCCCGGCTGACTTCCCCGCTAACCCTTCGGGCAAAGACCAGATACCCGGTGTGGGCCACCATCCTGTCCACTGGGCGCAGACGATCGGGGACAGCCTTGTAGGGCCGCAATGAGATCTCCTCGACCTCGATGTGCCCATAGGCCTGCTGCGCTTCCAGGCTGCGGACCAGCTCTGTCACCTGGTTGGTTGTGGGTAGAATCGCGCCAAAGAACCCGCTGTCCTTCAGAGCCGCAGTCACCTGGGACAGAAAAGCCCAAGGCCGGCGTACATCCAGAAACAACGCGTCCACGCCGGTTTCATCAAACCCTTCTGCAATGTCCCGGAGTTTGAAATCCACACGCGCGGTCAATCCCAGCGCTTCCAGGTTCCTCTCAGCCAAGCGGAGGATGTCGGGCCGGACTTCATACGAAAACAGACAACCATTGGGTCCCACGGCACGGGCCACAGCCAACGCAAGACCACCACTACCAGTGCCAGCTTCAATCACGCGGCTGCCCGGCATCACGTTCAGCTTGAGCAACACATATCCAATGTCTTTGGGATACATGATCTGCGTGGCACGTTTGAGCTGTTTGATGAGATCGCAGGTGCTTGGCTCCAGGACGACAAAGGGGTATCCCAGATGCGAGCGGATCTGCCGCCCCAGAGACTGGCCCAGTAGATCATCGTGGCTGATACAGCCGCGGTGGGTCTGCAGCTCACCACCGGCCCGAAGCTGCAAGATGAACTGCTTGCGGTCCTGACCGATCAACAGAACCAAGTCATTTTCCTGAGCAGCGCGCATGGCAGATCTCCCCCTTGCTGACCATTATAGCCGCTCCTCCCACAGACCGCAACTGGCATACCCCAGCACGTGTCAACTTACGATGCGCCCCTCACCATCTGCGGTAGCGGATGTGCTTGGACTGTGATCGCGCCAACGGCTGCGTCGCGTGGCCGAGACACAATGGGTGTCTGTCCTACCTCTCTGGTCGGGGCTGTGTGCCCCCACCGGATCCATCTTCTTGACCCAGTCTTCATTATGTGCTATACTCTGGGTCGGCTAAGACTAGCAGCCTAACACCAGGATCCGAGACGGGAGCACGCGACCATGGAAGAGATAGAGCAAGCCGCGCCAGTGGAAGAAGCGGAGACGCCGGCGGATGTGCAGGCTACGGGACAGCAGAATGGCATCGGCATTTGGAGAACCATCGGGATCATAGCGGCTGTGCTCCTGATCGTGTTTGTCATCGGGGCAATCCTCTTCGGTCTCGTGAGCCATCCCTTTCTCACGTCGATGTTGCGCGATATCTCCATCATTGTCCTAGCCTTGGTGACGATGATCACGAGCATCTTTCTGGCAATTCTCCTCTTTCAGCTCCAAAGCCTCATCGTACTCTTGCGTGACGAGGTCCAACCGATCCTTGAATCGATGAACGAGACGGCGGGAACCGTGCGAGGCACTACGACCTTTGTCAGCGACGCCGTGGTGTCCCCGATGATCCAGGTAGCCAGTTACGCCAGCGCCGTGCGGATGACGTTCAAAACGCTTTTTGGTGGCTCGGGCCGCAAAGGTGCCTCACGGAGCGAGCCCAAGCAACAGTAGTGTGAAGTGCATTCTTGCACGCAAGTGTCCCTTTTTTGTAAACTGAGATCGAAAGGAGCAGGAAAAGATGGCAGAGAATACGAGTGGTGGTGATTTCTTGGCTGGGGTCGTTGTAGGTGCGCTGGTCGGTGCTGCAGCGGCGCTGCTCTTTGCCCCCCGGTCGGGTGAGGAAACGCGGGCCCTCATCCGTGAGAAAGGCATCGAAATCCAGGAGCGCGCAGACGAAGCGAGCGTTGAAGCCCGCAAGCGGGCTGAGGAGCTATCGGCCCAAACGAGGCAGACGGCGGCTGAGTGGCAGGCCAAAGTGATGCAGGCCGTGGAGGAAGGGAAGCTCGCTGGTACCCAGAAGAAAGAGGACATGCTCAGCGAGTTGAATGCGGAAGACGCGACTGAAGACGTGGAAGTGGTCGAAGTCGAAGCCGTCACTGACGAGCCCGCAGACGCAACATAACCGCCGACCCACGGAGGCGGGACGCTCGTGCGTCTCGCCTTTTTCATTGCGGGTTGCCGGAGCGTCAACTCGATGGAGCGCAACCTCCGGTCCGAGCGGGCTGTCTACCGGAACCCTGACGAGATCGCTTTTCGGGGCATCAGAGTGCTTGTGCAACGGCCGCACAGGCCCAAGGGAGCAGAGTCATGCAGATTCGGGATTTCCAGGTGGATGATGTTGACACCCTGGTGGACATTCTCAAGGCCAACCAGCAATACAGCCACCCGGCGATTGACGGTCCTGAGGCCATGCTGCGAGTCCACGATTGCCAGGCGGCCGAATTCCTCGTCGCGGAGCAGGAGTCTCAGATCGTCGGCATGATCCGGGGGACCTACGATGGCTCCCGGGCCATCATCTACCTGGCATCGGTGTCCCGTGACCATCAGCGCCGAGGGATCGGCCGGGCCTTGGTGATCGAAATCGCTCGTCGCTTCCAGCGGCGGGGGGCAGAGAGCATCGCAGTCATTGTTCCTGGTGATGCCGGCTTTTGGAAGAAGATGCACTTTCGCCAGACTACCCGTGTGATGCAGTCCTATCCCATTGACCAGGTTTTCAAGGCCTCATAAGCAGCGGGCTGGGGACCATGCCGGGAATTCAGCGAAAAGACAAGTCGCGGCATTATGTCATGCTGTCCAGTTGCTCAGCAATCGCGCGCGCTCGCACCACGAGCTCTGGTGCCAGGGCAAACACAGCCTGGCCACTTCGGTCTGCTTCTATTGCCCGCCGGTCGCTGGGCAGGAAACCGAGGATCTGAAACCCAGGCAACTGCTCGGCGATAAAGGCCTCATCAGAGTCCATGGCTATCTTGTTGCCCACAACATAGACCTGCTCGATGCCAAGATCCTGGGCCAGGGCGTAAATCGTCTGCGCCGTTTGGATGCTGCGGCGACCCGGTTCGACGACGACGATGAAGGCATCCACCGCGCCAGCCGTGCCGCGGCCCAGATGCTCCACCCCAGCTTCCATGTCGAGGATAAGAACCTCGTCCTGCCGCAGAAGAAGATGGGTCACCAGACTGCGGAGTAAAGCGTTCTCCGGGCAAAGACACCCCGTACCACCGGTCTTGACCGTGCCCATAGTCAGGATGCGGATGCCGTCCTGAGACACTGCAAAGCGTTCAGGTATGTCGTCCACGCGCGGATTGAGCTTGAAGAACCCCCCGATCTCCCCCTTTCGGGCACCGGTCCGCTCGTAGATCAGATCCTCCATGTCAGCAACGGGCGTGATGCTCGCCGCCGCTTCCAGTGGCACACCACAGGCCACGGCCAATCCGGTAGCCGGATCGGCGTCGATGGCCAGCACCTGCTGGCCGCGTTCCACAAAGACGTGGGCCAGCAAAGCAGACAGAGTCGTCTTGCCAACACCGCCTTTGCCGGTAATTGCCAGTTTTAGCATCTCTCCCCCCCAGGTTCATGCTAGCGAGCTTAGGGCGACCCGCCAGACGGTGACTCATCTCGCAGACCGTACTCATCGGCCGGGCTGAGAGAAAAGCGCAATCCCCCATCCGCGGCAGTTACATCCACATACAACGGTTCCACGAATCCAGCGGCGATCATCGCTGCCACCGCATTCTGCAGCTTGTCGGTCAGTTGTTGCTCCGGGTAGTTCGGGTACTGTCCCAGTCGCCCAGCCTGGGTAACCCGCCGGCGAACTTGATAGCTGCCCGGCGCCATTAAGGAAGCCCGTGGCAAACCTGTCACCAAGTCCTCATAATCAAAGTACAAATCCTCATAGGCCTTGCTCAGGGAAGACTGGATGTCAGCCGCTTGTGTCTCCCAGTCCGGCACCAGCGACAGTCCAAAGCCCTTTGTGGCCACACGGTACTTGAGCGTCAACCACCGGATCACCTGCCAATGTAGGCCGATCCGCCGCCCAGGCTGTGTCGTTGCCTCCAACTCCCGCTGGTATAGACTGAGCTTGGCCATGTCCTCTGCCTGCAACGCCTGTGCAAGGCCACTGACCAGACGGGGCGGCGGTTCTTCTCCCTCCGGCAGCGCCTCGATCAGGGCAAGGGCAGCCTGCCGGCGTCTCTCCTCCACAGCACCCACCTCTGGAGACGAGACCTGTTCTGTTCCCATTCCCAGTTCCGGTGATTCGACAGGTCGTGCCGGCGGCTGGCGGCTGGCTTCCTGGTCCAACTCAATGATTCGCTGCAGGCAAGCCTGTGCTCGTTCCCCATCATCCAGGCCACGATAAGCCGCCTCCAGCACGCTCAACAGATCCCGGCGATGGGCCATGTGCAAGTACGGGCTCCTGACCGCAAGCAAGTAGACCTGATTGTAGGCCTCCAGTGCTTGGGCCCTGTGCCCCAGCGCCGCCCACCCCTTTCCGCTGGCCAGCAACGCGTCGGCCCGAGTCGGGTCGTTCAACTCGGGACTGAGAATCGCCACGTCATAGGCTTGCCGAAAGGTAAGGTCAGATCGCTCTGGTTTGCCCGTCTCTGCAAATGACCTGCCCAGCATTGTAAGGCGACCAAGCCGCTGCGCATCCGACAGGTCCGTGCCAAGAACCAGCGTCGCATAGGCAGTCTCGAGATCGCCATTGGAAATAGCTGCGTCAATCGTCTCCCACTCCGACGCCCCCGCCAGAGGATAGAGTGCCAGGTCAGGTGCGATCTCATCGGGTTGGATGGCGGCAGCAGGGTCCTGCCAACCCCCCGTCGTGCCCCCTTGCTGGCGCAGTACGACGTAGACCACGCCCAACGCCACAGCCACGAGCACCAGGAACAGGCCAGCAGCACGCATAATCCATAGCAATCTACGTCGCCCTGACGGCATTCACCCCCCAAGCTCGCCCAGGATTCCGGTTCTGATTCCAGTCCAGCCCAGATGCCTATCCGGCGTGGACTACCACCCGGCCCAGTATACCAAAGAACAACTGCGTTGCCTACTCGACAACAAGGCGATCGATCTCGGCCGTCTTTTTGAGATCTTCCAGCCAGCGCTCAAAAGCGGCATGCCGCAGGCTCAACAGCGCTGCGACCGAGAGGGTGCGCGCCGCCTCTCGGTCCACCACCTGAACGATGTAGTATCCCTCGCCCACGCGGACCACGTCACTGATCTCACCGGCCTGCAGCGCAAAGGCTGCGCGCTCCAGTTCCGCAGCGACCACGCCTCGAGGACACCAGCCCAACTCGCCGCCATCATCCTCCGAACCTGCGGCGAGAGAACGTTCCCCGGCCAGTTCCGCGAATTCGGCCCCTGCTTGGAGCAGGGCGAGAATCTCCTGGGCCTTCTCCTTGCTATCCACGACGATCTGCCGGAGGTATACCTGCTCCGCCTCTGCCGGCACATCCTTGGCAACCACCTCGGCAGCAGCCTGCGACAACAACGCCCCGCGCACCATTCCCTCATAGTCCTCACGGGTCTGGTCCGTGGCCTGCAACCACTCGCCAAAGGCTGACTGTCCGCCCCCAGCGATGATGTCCGCTTCGATCTGGACCTCCACTTCCGCGTTGCTCAGGCTTAGGCCCAGAGACTCAGCCCCTTGCTCGATCAGCACATTGTCGATCATGCCTTCGAGCACGTCTTGCCGCATCTGCGTCAGCGCGGCATTCTGCTCCGCCGAATCTGCATCGAGTCCTTGTTTCTGCAGGGCGAGCTCGTACTGGTCCACCCGCCGTTCATAGTCGGCCAGAAAGATGTACTGGCCGTTCACCACAGCGGCCAGCGGAGCTGGCGACGTGGGAGTTGGCGGGATGCTCGTCGGCACTTGGTGCGTCGCAAGCACGGGCACTGTCGTGAGCTCGAACCCTGTTGCCAGAGTGACATCCGTCGTCGGTCCAGCAGTCGGCGCAGACGACCACACCGACACAGTGGCTGTCGCAGGTTCCCCTGCGGTGGACTTTTCCTTGCCACCCTCGCCCGCGCTGCAGGCTACCAACACCAGCGCAAGCAGCAGCACCGCCCACAGACCAGTCCACGGCACGCCAGAGCGGTCGCAGCTTCTCAAGCCTCGTTTATGCAGCAAGCTGAACTTGCACGACAACAAGCGCAGAGCCCTCTCCAAGTGTAGCCTTCGAAACGGAATCTCCAGGCTGCCATGCTTGCCCTGAACAAAGCATGCTTTCAAGCACTATTTCGCCATAATCTGCTGATTATGCAAGCTTCCGGACACCACCGGGATTATAACCGTGACTGTGAGATCACGCAAACCCGCCGTCCGTCTTTGACAAAGACCAAAAACCCGAGAGCTCCAAGCCCGCTCCACCCGGATTGTGTGTAGCATTCGCCCCCTTGCTCAACCACGGCCCCTCCCTGGAGCCTGGCGTAGCAAAGCAGCCCTGGGGGCTCTTTACCCAGAGCTGCCATGAGTTGCAGGCTGCGCCCTGAGTTACTCCAGGCCCAGCACTGTCATTAACTCAGCTCGATTGAAATCAATCACAATAGTGCCCTCAATCTCAAACACGGGCGAAATCAGTGGGCCACCGGTCCACTCCCGGACCCGTGCTTCCGCCTCCGGTGTTGCACGAACATTGATCTCGGAGTAGGGCACACCGTTGCGCTCCAGGAAGCGCCGCGCGAGACGACAGTCAATACAGCCTGGCCGGCAGTAGAGCACCACCTCCCGGGGTTCAGCTGCTATTGGCTGTGGTTCAGTGATAGGCTCCACCTGGTCTGGAATGACCGCGGCCGGTTCCAACTGGCGCAAGACCCTAAACAGTTGCTCGTTGTCCGGCTGCTCATCAATGTCGTGAATGTCCACGTAGCGAACGACGCCTTGTTTGTCCACGACGAACAGCGCGCGCTCACTGCGACCGTCCTCACGCAGGACACCATATTGTTCAGCCACAGCGCCGTGCGGCCAGAAATCGCTGAGCAGTGGATAGCTGATACCACCCAAGCTCTCGGCCCAAGCCACCAAACATGGCACATGGTCCACGCTGATACCCAGCACCTGGGTATTGTAGCCTTCGAACTTGTACAGGTCAAGTTCGTACGAAGGCATCTGATTCGTTCAGACGGGCGTCCACGCCCAAGGGAAGAACACGATCAGAACGTTGTGTTTGCCGCGATACTCGCTGAGCCGGACCACATCGTCCAGGTGGCTAGCCACCTTAAAATCAGGAGCTTCCATGCCGACTTGGATTCTCATACGAAACCTCCTCATGCTTTTCATTGATTTGTATTAGCTGAATTATAACATAGTACGTCGATTTTGTCAAGTGTGTGCTCAGGGTCGTTCGTAGCGGGACACCGTCACACGGACGAACTCCGATTCGTCGGTCAACGTGGCGTTCTTGGCCAACCAATCCTGGACCAGACCTCGCTCGTCCCACATCGGCACTTCTGTGGCGACCAACCACACGACGCGGCTTCCAGAGAGAGCCTCATGCATCCGCGCGTCCACCTCGCTGGGGCTCATGCCTGCGTTGGTGTACAGCCCCTCAGCCCAGCGGTATGGGTCGCCCACTCTGGCATTTACGGCAGGCAGAAAGACCCGATGGTCCCAGCGACCCGTAGTAGGCATGTGATGCTCATCTGCTTGCAGCCCAATGGCCCCCTGCGCGCCGGACGACTGCGGACCAGGCTGCAGCCGAGCATAGTAGTCAAAGGAGTAGCGTCCATAGGGGATCTGAAACAGGACCAGATCTCCCGGAGTCAATTGCTCGCGAACGTACTCGGTGGCGCCACGAAAGTCGGCCTTGATAGGTGTCCGGGCCTGAAGCCACACACCCCAGCCGTTCACTGCCAAAAGGGCGCCCAGCAGCAATCCTGCGAGCGCTGGTGCTCGACGCCCAATCGTCACCAGACCCACAGCCAACAACAGATAGTAGGCGGGCAATACAAAAACCAGGTAGCGGGCTGTATAGAGCGGCCGTACCAGCGTGATCAGAAAGAGACCGACCACCGGCAACAGCAGCCAGCAGAGTACAATTCCCAACGAAGCCAGGCGAGGTCCTTGGCCCACTCGAAACAGGCTAGCACCCAGCAACGCACCCACAAAGAGCCCCAGGATCCAAGGATTGCTCCCTTGTGCCACTCCGAGGCTATAGCTCGCCAGCAAAGACAGCAGCATCTGGTGGAGCGGCACGAACCGGAAGCCAGTATCGGCGGGCTCCAGCAGCAATGGGAACTGCCAGGCCAACAGTGGCAGATAGGGGACCGTCAGCGCCGCCAGGCTCATCAGCCAGGGCCTCCAGCGGGCACTGCGTGTCTCCCGATCCAGGAGCAGAAAGGTGACCACCTGTACTGGCACGATCAGTACTGCTATCAAGTGCACGTACATAGCAGCGCTGGTAGCGACCACATAGCTCAACCACCGCTGCCAGCCACCTCCCTCGAGGGCTGCCAGGAAACGATCCATCGACAGCAGGACCAGGAAAAGGCCAAGCGTGTACATCTTGCCCTCCTGGCCGTACCAGACCAGGTAGGGTGAAGTTGCCATTAGAAGGGCCGCGACCAAGGCCGCAAACGGCGCGGACCGGGTCCTCGGAGGAAAGAGCCTCCGCCCAAGTCGATAGACCAGCGGCACAGCCAACACGCCAAACACCACAGAGAAGAACCGCAGCGCAAACTCACTTTGTCCTGCAAACCCCAGCCAGGGACGCAGAAGGAGAAAGTAGAGAGGTCCGTTTTCGCCAGGGGTGACAAAACTGTGCAAGAGATCGCTCAAAGGACGGCTGGCGAAGCGGAGGGCGTCCACCTCGTCGCGCCACAGGCTCTGGTAATCCAGACCGGCCACGCGCAGGCCAAAGGCCACTGCGCACAACCCCAGCACCGCCCAGCGACCTCTCCGCTCAACCACAAATCAACCCGCCTCTGATCAAAGAGCGCGGGGCCCTTTCAGCTAGAGCACCCGCGCTGGTATCGTTCACCTCATGACTTGCCCGCTTACTCTTCTCCCTGCTCGCCGCGTTTGCCCGCCAGCCACAGCACCAGGAAGAACACAGGGATGCTCAGGAACAGAAAGACGCCGCAACACAACCCGGTGTACGCTAACGCCAGGGCCGCCGAATCGACCAGCATGCCCCACTCGAACCT
>CBDUWJ010000025.1:0-13676 GCA_965370895.1 uncultured Anaerolineae bacterium
AGGCAAAGCCGGGGCAGTGGCAGCCCGCGGCGCCGGCATCCGGCCGCCAGATGTTCCGCCACAAATCGAACATACACCTCCACCGGCGCATAGGGGAGCTCATCCTCGTGATAGGCGACCCCCCATCCACCGCCGGGGCAGATAACCTGTGGCAGCCAGCCGAGTTCAGCCTGAAGCGCCGACACCAGGTCCAACACAGTGTCCAGAGCCGCACCCACAGGCGTCGGGTCATGGAAATGGGAACCCTGATGAAAGTGGAGGCCCGTGACAGATAGATGGTGCTGCTGGCAGAAGCGGACTGCCTCCGCGGCTTCGGGCAGGTCCATCCCGAACTTGCTGTCCTCCTGGCCCGTCTGCCGGTGGGCATGGGTCGTCACTGCCAGCCCGGGCCGGATGCGCATCCACAGATCAGGGCCCGCTGGGGAAGCTGGGCCAGTGGTACCCTGGATGGATTGGACCAACCTGGACAACCTGGCCAACTCGGCCATGTTGTCCACCACGATGGTGCCTGCCTGCGTCAAGGCCGCCGTCAGATCGGCTTGGCTCTTGTTCACCCCGTGGACCAGGATCTGGTCCCTGTTCACGCCAGCGGCCGCGGCGATCCTGAGCTCGCCGGCGCCGGTGCAGTCCAGCCAGAGGCCCTTTTGCTGGACCCACTGGGCAATAGCCACGCACAGAAATGCCTTGCCCGCGTAGGTAATGCCCGTTTCCCCTGGGTAGAAGCGCGCCAATGCCTGATAATAGTCCTCGGCAGCCGTATCGAGAGTCGCCTGGTCGTAGAGGTACAGGGGTGTGCCGTAGTGCTGGGCCAATTCGACCAGGTTACAGCCGCCAATTGTCAGGCATTCATCTACCTGCTGTTTCTCAATCCGAGTCGTGACGGGAAAGAGAGCCAGACGCAATGGAACGGAATACTCGCCCATCTCCACGCTATCCCTTCGCTACTGCGACCGCAGCCCGCATGACACGATAAGCGGCCGGCACGTCGTCAGCCGTGAACTGGACTCGCTTGCCCTCGAGTCGCTGTGCCCCGGGCAGCGCCATCACTCGGTCAGCCATTTCTGACGCAACCCATTCTATCGCCACGGTGACCGGCCGCTCAAGGCGCAGCGGTCGGGGCGCGCGATCACCGAGTAGACGGCCGGCTGCCTGACGAGCTGCCTTGTAGATCGTCTGCTGGGCCACTTCCGGCGGCAGGCAGTCAGCCGCCATCCGGCCGCACGCAACTTTGACCACAGCCGTTTCGATCTTGCCCAAGAGCCCTACCGCTTCAGCACACGCCGCCTGATCGCCGGAGATCAGGATTACTGGCACATCAAAGTGTCCGCATACTGCAGCGTTCACTCCAATCTCGCCCATCACCTGCCCATTGAACCACAGGTTCGCTACGCACGCACCCGACCAGGTGTGATCCAGGATGGCATTCTGAGTGCCCACGCGGGCGTGGTAGCCGATGAACATGGCCGCAGTCACGTCGGCGTCCACGCCCTGGACCATGGCCAGCGGCGAAGGGCTGCCGGAATTCAACCGCGCGCGGGGATCCAGCTCTTCGACGAGGATGTTTCGGGCGCTTCCATGGCCATCCGAGACGAGCACTGCGCCGGCCCCACCGTCGTACGCGCCCCGTACCGCCGCGTTCACATCAGCCGTCATCAGCTTGCGGAAGCGGGTGTATTCGCCGTGTTTTTCGTCCACGTGGTCCCAATGGACGACGCCGGAAATCCCTTCCATGTCTGCCGCAACAAGGATCTTCATGTCATGCCTCCTGAACAGATATCGTATTGCCCGGAGCTGCTAGCGTTCGCCACCCAACGCTTCATCCAGGAACTCCAGGACCTTCGTCTGATGGACGTCTGGATAGGTCCAGGCCGACCAGGCGTGCCCGGAATCGTTAATCCACAGCTCTTTGGGTTCGTTCGCCGCCTCATAGAGGCGATAGGCGTGATCCACGTGAACCAAGTTGTCCGCCGTGCCGTGGATGATGAACACGGGTACGTGGACATCGGGCATCAGCTCCTCAGGGCTTGGCACGCCCGGCACCAGCCAGTCAGGCGGCAGGCGGTAACCCTCAGCATAGTTGACATCGCTCCAGTCGGCGAACATGCTATCCAGGACCAGAGCGTCGAGGCGATCGTCCTGTACGGCCGTGTTCACCAGAGCCGCCGCTCCCATGCTAAAGCCCACCCCCGCTACTACATCGCCTGCCCCTTCCGCGTCCAGCCAGTCCAGGGCCGCTTGCACGTCCAGCGCTTCGTTGGGACCAATGGTCGCGGGCCTGGGATCGCTGCCGGCGTGGCCGCGAAAGTCAAACATCATCACGTTGTACCCGCCACCGTGGAGCCACGGCACCAGGCGCAGCATGCTCCATTTGGAGCCCAACAGGCCATGTGCTAGCAGCACCGTGGGAGCGTTCGGTTCTGCAGCCGGTACGTACCAGGCCGCCAGCTTGACTCCATCGGTGGTAGTGAGTGTAAGGTCGCGGTGGTAGAGAAAGGCATCAGCGGGATCGTGCCAGGAGGGGAACCGTGGCGGCTGCCCCCCGCCGGAGGGAATGTAGGTGTAGTTCAGTCGAGCCATGGTCCGGTGGATCCTGGGCCACAGCGAGTGATAGGGCTGGCGGAAGAGGTCGCTGGCGACGATGGGTACAAAGGCGACCGCGATGATCAGGATCACCAGCGCGACAAAGATGTGGTACTGGGTCGTGGCCTTCCTCATGGCCTCTTCTCGCCTGCTGAACCGCTGCGCTCGAGGGCGGGATCAGGTGCCGGCAGAGGTGTGACAGTTGGACCAGGGGCCGCGTCGGTGTAGGTGGCGACGATGACCAGGTCAGCGGTCTCGACCTGGAGTTTGCCCAGCTCGATGGCCTCACCCGCAGTCAGGTAGTGCAGGGTGAAATGCCCCGGCCCCAGGGACTGTATGCGTCGCAGGCTGGTTTGGGCCAGATCGGCACGCAGGGTCGGGCTGACGACGGCGCCGCTCATCGGCACTGGCGGTGCAGGCACGACGACGTCGCCGGAGATATAGATGTGCTGTAGGCCGGGCTCACGCTGCATCTCGTAGACGACGGGCAGTGCCTCGGCCAGTGCCTGGTCGTGGATCTGAGCCTCGACCGCCTTGATGCGCACAGGCGACCCGGTTCGCAGGGTGATCCTGTTGAGATAGAGATTGTCGGACGCTGTGCGCCCGGCGGTGAACACCCTGCCCGTGTAGCGGTCGAGCATGACAAATGACGGGCCGGCGGCATTCAGAATCTCAAAGCGATCAGTCACCCGCTGGCCCGTAGCCTGCCAGATGCCGTCCACGTCCGCCAATGCCAGGTTCCTGCTGCGCATTTCATGGTAGCGCGCGACGGTTTGTTCGTAGGACGGGACCACGACCGGGGCAGGTTGTGGCGGACCGACGTCGACCAGGAGGAGCAGGATGACAGCGATGGCTGCCAGGGCAAGCGCCAGCCTGCGCTCCCTTGCGCTGCCGGGGGATGCCACGGACCCGCCAAAGATGCTATAGTGGTTTCGGCTTGCAGGCCAGAACACCAAGACCCCCTGCGGGCTGAGCAGGTCCAGGACCAGGTGGGACACAAAGCCCAGGGTCATCGCTCCCCAGGCTGGCAAGAAGCTGATCCCGGCAGCCCTGAGTGCCGGAATCAGCGGGGCAGTGATGAGGGCAACAAAGGCCGCGGCAGCCAGAGAATGCCACTCCTCCTGGTGTCCAAAGCGCGATTCAAGCCGCCGGGCAATGAATGGCAGAAGACGGCCCATAACCGAGCTTTGAGAATCCAGGTCCGGCAGCAGGGCCCCAATACAGAGCGGGATCAACAGGATGGGGTCTGCCGGTCGTCCAAGCAGCAGCGACAGGGCCAGAAAGACCACGACGGCGAAGAGCAAGTACGTCAAGGTGTGTACAGCATAACGGGCGAGTTCCTGTGGGCCCATCTTGGGCTTTGCGTCTTGCTGCCCCATCCCTCGCTGGTCTTTGCTGCGCTGATACAGAAAGGCACGGATGAGCGACCCGCCCAAGACCACGAGGCCAAAGATCAGATACCCTACCGCCACATTGGCCATGCGCTCGATGTACCGCGTCGCGATCAGGCCAGTGACAAAGACAAGCAGTATCCAGACCAGGTCAGCGGCGACGGTGCCCAGAGACCTAGTAGGCTGGGAACCCGAACGCTGTAACCTGGCGACCAGCCAATCTGCCGTCAGTGTCACGCCTATGCTCAAGACCAGCAAGGCGAGAAGAAACCACGGATTCGTGGGCATGCCCAGTGTCTTCACGCTACGGCGCCCCGCCCACGGGGCCCAGCGAGACTGTGTCGGCCACCGGATTGCCTGCATCATCTATCACTGGCACATTGACGATCTCGGGGTAAAGATACAGGCCAGCCCGCGTCGAATAGGGCCCTGATGGAGCCTCTTGAAGAATGCTTATGTCAAATTTACTGATGATGCGATCCCCCTTGCCGCGGTGGGCCGTCGGATAGCCTACCGCGTCCTGCTGGCCCCATAGCTGCCCCTCATCATCCACCAGGTGAACAAAAAAATGGGTGTCGTCTGGGCTTTCCCACAGGACCTGCCATAGCAGCCAGAACCTGCCCTGCCCCCCTGGGATAGCGTCACCCTGCCAGCCATGGCCTTGTATTTCCACGCCGTTCTGAAAGATGCGTGGTCCCCGCAGGGGTTCCAGAGCGTCCTGAGGCCATGAGCCGTCCAGGCCGACGAGGCGGTAGCCGTCCTCCCGCGGCTGGAGACCAGGGCCTGGGCTGGGCTGGTACCAGACAGCGGCTGCCCCGGCGTTTGGGACCACCAGGGCCAATGCCCGGTGCGGCGGAAACACCGCGGCCGATTCGCCGTCGACAAAACGATATGCCACCCGGTCCCGTAGCAGCACGTCAAAGATGGCGGGTGTTTCGTCCACCACGGGCGAATCCCCCCGCCCCACTACCAACACCTCGGCGGCACCGGTGTCATCAGCCATTGCCACTGCCTGATCGGCGATGGCCAGGTGGCGCCGCAAGGGAGTGCCAAAGCCGCCTGGTGTGTCGTGGGTTGCCACAAAGCGCGCCATCAGCGCCAGCGCGACTACTTGGGCCGCTGCAAGGAACACCAGTCCGCCCAGAATCGCAGACCTCAGGGCGGGCAAGTCGCCTGACCATGCACCTGACCAAGATCGGTCAGAAGCTCTGTAGTGCAGCTCCCTGAAGAGTGCCTCCACCGCCCGGCCAACAATCAGATAGGCCGCGGGAATCACCAGCGCGAAGAAGTGCAGATGTAAGTCCAAGCTGTGGCGTAGATTGAACACCAGGGGCACGACCAGCCATGACAAGAGAATGAGGTCAACCTGGGCGCCTTGGCGTCGCCCGGTTTCCGCCGCTCGCCACGCGGTCACCATCCGCCAGGCCAGCCACAGGGCTGCTGCCACTGTCATCCAGCCGATCACGTTAAAGATCCAGCCGAGCTGGGGCACAATGCTGAGAAGCACGTACGCATTGCCGGCCAGAGCATGGATACCGCGTCCGGTGATCGCTTCCCATCCCAGCCGGATCGCGGACAGGTCCACCACGGCTTCCGGCATTGCCTGGAACGCTGCCAGCACGGGCCATCCAGCCTGGACCTGGTTGACCAGAAAGGGCACGGCGGTCACCAGCCCGAGTGCGCCCCCGACCAACAGCGGGCCCAACCTGACCTCGCGCCAGAAGACGATCAGCCACAGCAGCAAGGCGGGGATCAGCGACACTGCTGAGGGATGGATTTGCACCAGGAGTGCATATACCACCAGTGCCCAAGCAAGCCTCCACCGCCGCCCGTCGACGAGGGCCGAGACTGCCAGCCCTACGAATGCAAGGGTCAACAGCGGCACAAACGCGACCTGCCAGATCTTGCGGCTAAAGGCTACTGACCAGGGATTCACGGCAAGGAGCAGGGCAGCGACCAGGGCGGCCCAGCGTCCACCGCCGGGCCACCGTCGTGCCAGCCACCAGCACAGCGCCACAGCCGCCACACCCACCAACCCGCCGTAGATCGTGGCCGGGACGGGGTTGGCTGTGAATAGAAAGGCAGGAACGTAGAGATACACGCTGATGGGCGAGTGGTCGAAACCTGCCGACGATGGCACACCGACCAGGGGTACGTGTTCCCCCCGCGCGAGTTCCAGGGCCAATGCCTCCAGCCGGGCTTCGCTGAACTTGAACTCCGTCAGCGTTGGCCATCCGATGCGCAGCACCGTTGCCAGCAACAGAACCACTGCCAGCAGCCACAGCTCCCGTTTGTCAAACGTCACTCGCCTGACCAAACCTCTCCGCTCCGCGTCGTGGCCCGGGGCTGCATCACCAACATCACGCTGCCAGCGGCCATGATCGCCAGCCCGACCATGCACAGGTAAAAGCCCCAGCCCACCGGCTGTGGACTGCCGTACACCTTATCGATGGCTGGCTTGACGATCGCAAATTGCCACGCAGATAGCCCCATGGCTGCCAGAGATAGCGCCGCACTGAGGGAACCAGTCAGCCAACGTGGCAGACGTCCCCAGAGCCAGAAGCCTGCCAGCAAGAGCCAGGAAATGCCCAGAGCGACCATCTGTAGGCGGAACTCGGCGGTCATCAGGCTGGCGAATGACCAGGCCGGTGGCAGCAATTGCAGGCTGACCGGCACCGCTAGGGCCAGCATCAGCGTGCGCAGTGGCCAGGGATAGTGTAACCGCTGCGACCCGACCAAGAGTGCCACGCTCACGACCACGGCCAGTGGCGGCAAGTACAGGAATTGACGGGTCACTTGCAGGGATCCGTCGAACACACCCGGCAAGAACTTTACGAACTCGCCCATATCCACGCCGCTGAGAGTCAGCGCTGCCGTTCCATGGGCGATCCAGGGGCCATAGTAGCCAACGGAAGCCAGCACCCATCCCAGCGGCAACAGCACACGTGTGCCCATCAGGCGCCGTCTATCTCGGGCTGACCTATTGATTCTGCTCATACTGCTCATCGAGGAATTCGATGTTCTCTTTACGGTTCAACTTTTCCTGCTCACCGTGGCACGCCATAGATACGGACTGGCGCAAAATGGTAGATCGCCACTGTTGGGTAGCCAGCGACGACGATGCCTGGGGGATCGGGCACAAACTCGGCCAGCAGTGTGCTACCATTGACCAATTCGTTGTATGTTGACACCTTTTCGGCATAAACTTCCGGTTGGCGGCGCAAGAGCTCCCATACGCCGTCGCTGATGACGAGTACGTCAAAGTCCTCCTCCTGGTACCAGGCCAGATTGTGGTCGCTGATGCGGATTACGTCCTTGACCCAATACTCGGTGTGGTCAAAGGGTATGGAATAGTGCTCTACCGCGATCTTGCTCCCCCACTCGACGGTCTCCTCGACCCACTGGCCGGCCACCTCTCTCAGATCCGTCTGACTGATGGCCATGTCGAAGGATACGCTCGCCACGAAGGGCAGTACGAGCAGGAGCAGAGCGCCCAGGACAGCCAACCCTCGAGACAACCTTTCACCTCGCCCGAGGCGGCGCGCCAGCCAGCCGGCCCCTACATCCAGCAGCCAGCCAGCGCCAAGAGCCAGGAATGGCAGCAAAGGGACCATGTTTCGCTCAAAGCGCACGACAAAGCGTGACACCACCAGGAAATAGGTCACCGGAAAGACGACGACAAGTATCCCAACCGTGTTGCGCCTGTTTCTCCAATCTTGCCAGATGATTCCGACGAGTCCCGCCACCCCGGCCACTATCCACAGGACGTCTGCCGAGGTAAGGAAAGCGCGGATGTACCAGCGCCAATTGCCACTGCCCTCAAAGCCAGGCTGCTCTGTGCCATAGTGGTGCAGGACAATGGCCAGGCCGTTGAGAAATTCGGTCAGGTTGCCCAGGGCAAACGGGTTGCCGCCGAAGAAACCAAGACAGAAGGCTCCAATGGTCAGGAAAAGGCGTCCGTTGAGCCAGCCCCACTCACCCCAGGGTGTGGCGAGGATGTGGGCGACAAACGGTATGACGATTGCCACGGCTCCATTGTACTTGGTTGACCCTGCCAGGCCAGCACAGAGACCAGCCAGGATATACCACTTGGCCTCCCGCCGGGTCCTGATCAGATCGCTGAACAGGAGAGTCAGCGCCGCCATCAAGCCGACCATGACGTCAAAGGTCGCATAGTGGGAGTGAATGACGTGCAGATAGCCGCTGCCCAACAAAGCGGCGGCCAGCAGGCCGGTCCGCCGCCCACGAAGCCGCCGCCCGATCAGGTAAACGACCAGTACTGTCAGTGTGCCAAATAGAGCGGTCAAGAGGCGGCTCAGATGATAATACTCGGGCAACGTGAAAGGCAAGACTTGATTCCACTGCCCTCGTGCCGCGCCCCCCAGGAAGTAGATCGCGTACAACGCTGTCTGAAGGTAGGCGTAGAATGGCGGGTAGTTGAAGCGGTGCAGGTTCCAGTCCCCCGTCCACAGGATGGCGGCAGAGCGGTCTACCAAAGCGTGTTCGTCAGGGTGATAGCGTGTGTACGCCGGCAGGCCAAACCCACTGCCCCATACCCTCAATCCCAGAGACACAAGCAGGATCGCGATGACCAACAGGGCAAGACTGGCCTTGCTCAACCTCTTCTCTGGAGACGGCCTTGGCATAACCTACCAACCCTCCAACTCAAACCCCAAACCGCAATTAGACCACCGCCTGTACAACGTGTCGCCTTCGTAGCTTGCAGTATCTGTGAGCGAACCCAAAAGTCTCCGGCATTGTCGATCACCTGTTCGCCGCTACACTAGCGTGATGATGTGAGCCAGTCGCGCCTGAGACACTATGGTGTGAAAAACCTATGGAAGCCAAAGCCTGACAGACGAGCGCGCAAGGCCTGCCCCTCCACAACCTGATCGAATCTCAGGCGCTCGGGAGAGAAAGCATCTCTGCCAACCCTGAACTCCGCGTTTCCCAGAGGCGTCAAGGGTTCCTCATCACCCGCAGGTCTGACCAGCAGCGGCTTGCCCTTGCGGATGATCATGCGGAAATTGCTTTCCCATGGATTGTGTGCACGATAGTGACCCGCATAAGCATCCCACTCCCGGGGATACCTGAAACTGCATGGACCAGAATAGGCGTCGTTGACGTACCAATCCGCTCCGTGGCAGGCTTCGACGACCTGGGCCCGTTCTTCCTCGCCGGTCCGTAGGAAGCCCAGCACGTGCCGGTCAAAGTCGGGATGGTTCACGTAGAAACGGTCGGTGCCGCGCTGCTCCAGGGTGAACTCTTCGCCGCCTTCCTCCAGGAACAACCGCTCTCCTCTGGCAACGAACGACAGCACTCGCCCCTCGGAGTGGTCGATACCGTGGTACGTCCCAGCATAGTCTCCTGCATTCTCGATGCTTGTCGGATCCGTCAGCCTGAGATTGGGAAGCGGCTTGCCTAGGGACGCCGCCCGCAGTATCTGCAGCACGGACCGACTGAGCCCACTCGGGTAGGGCTGAGTCGCCAGCAGCACCATGCCCAGGCCATTGTCCAAGTCCATCCACAGGTAGGCTTCGTAGCCTGGCATCTCGCCTGCATGTCCAATGCAGCGAAACCCGCCCTCCTCGAAGGCCAAGAGCCCGTATCCATACTCTGCCCCTTTGACAACGGGCTGAATCATCAACCGGTAGCTGTCTTCTGTGAGTACCGGTCCCTGGGGACCCTGGCCGCGGTTGAGCAGCATGCGCGCGAACCTGGCCATGTCCTCACCAGTCGAGGCTATACACCCGTCCCCGGAGTTGAACTCAAGCCAGGGTGCCGGGACCAGCGGATGGCTCACGTGCGAAGGTCGGTCATCGTATAGGAACCGGTAGCCTCTTGCCAACCGCGGCCGGACGTCGTGGGTGATGGTCGAAACTGTAGCGTTCATCTCGAGTGGCTCGAGGATGCCGGCCCCTATGGTATGGCCGATGGAGTGTCCCCTCACGGCCTCCAGCACCAGGGTCAACGTCTGGTAACCGACTTCCGAGTACCAAAAGTGATCCCCAGGCGCAAAGCCCACGTCCAGCTCGCGCGCCGCCAACACCGCGCCACGGGGATCGGGAGAGAAGTCCAGGCTGTACACCAGACCGGCAGAGTGACTAAGCAGGTGATGGATCGCGATCGGCCCGTATTCGGACCGCACACGAAACCAGGGAAGGTACTCCGTGACCGGTGCATGCAGATCCAGCAATCCGGCCTCGTGAGCCTGCAGAACGGCAACGCTGGTGAATGTTTTGCTGATGGAACCGATCTCGAACAGTGTGTCCAGCGTAACCGGCATCTCAGCTTCAAGATCTGTGACGCCGTACGCCGAGACCTGCAGGAGACCCTCCCGATCTGTGAGCGCGATCACCATCCCGGGGGTACAGGCCGCCTGCATCCTCCGATTGACGTATTGGTCGAGCTTCTGCAAAACACGTTCGATATCGGGCACTGGACACGCCCCCGGTCACTTCTCGGCGATCGTCACCTTGACCATCACGTCGCCCTGCTGGATGGAATTGACCACATCCTGGCCCTCGACCACCTTGCCAAAGACTGTGTGCCGGCCATTCAGGTGCGGCTGCGGCGAGTGGGTGATGAAAAACTGGCTGCCGTTGGTGTTCGGCCCCGCGTTCGCCATCGAGATCACGCTCGTTTCGTGGGTCAGCGGGTTGTTCTGGACCTCGTCCTCGAACTTGTAGCCCGGGCCACCGGCACCTGTTCCGGTGGGATCGCCGCCCTGGATCATAAAGTCGGCGATGACGCGGTGAAAGGTCAAGCCGTCGTAGAACCCCTCGCGGGCCAGAAAGACAAAGTTGTTGACCGTCTTTGGTGCGTGTTGTGGGTAAAGCTCCAGGACTATGGTCCCGCGGTTGGTCTCAATGGTCACCTCGTAGACCTTGTCGGGATCGATCTGCATTTCCGGGGCACTGCCCCACTGTTTCTCGGACACGGCTTTCTGTGGCATAGCTTGTTCCTCCTTTAAAGGTACAGTTGTAGGTTCGGCTGGCTGTGGTCCACAGCCGGCCAATAAGGATAGGCCTAAGAGCGCCAAGACAGAGAACAATAGAACGCGTTTCATATGTACCTCCTCATCTTGTACCTCCTCATATTGAGCGTATGCTCTTCCACGTCGCACTCATCGCCTATGCGAAACTCTGATACACGGTCAGCAACTGCCGCGCCGCCGCGGTCCAGGTGAACTGTCGCGCCTGCTCAATACCGGCCGCCGCCAGTTGTGCCCGCAGTGCTTCATCCCCCAACAGGCGAGCCAACGCCCCGGCCAGGGCATCAGCGTCGCCAGCATCAACCAGCAAACCCGCTTGCCCCACCACCTCTGGCAGCGACGAGTTGTCAGCGGTCACCACCGGCGTCCCGCAGGCCATCGCCTCTAGCACCGGCAGGCCAAACCCCTCATACCAGGTCGGAAAGGCAAAGGCCACAGCCAGGCTATAGAGTGCCGGCAGATCGTCGTCCTCCACAAACCCGGGAAAGTGGACACGATCCTCCAGCCCGACCTTGGCCGCCGCCGCATAGGTGTCCTCGCACATCCATCCCTTGCTGCCGACCACGACAAGCTGCAGTTCCCCATTACCGATACCCTGCACCAGTCGACCAAACCCGTCGACGAGACCCGGAAAGTTCTTGCGTGGCTGCAAAGTGCCCAATCCCAGAACAAAGCGCTCTGGCAGGTTGTAGTGGTCCCGGACCCTATTCAGCACTTCCGAGTCCCGAACCGGGTGGAAGCGGGGCTCGACCCCAGGATAGATGACGCTCACCCGATCCGGCTCCACGGCCATCAGGCCCATCAGGTCGCGGCGCGTGCTCTCCGAATCGGCCAGGATCCACTCCGCACGGCCAACAGCCCGCGTCACTGCTCTCTCCAAGTATCGGCGAAAGCCGGGCAAGTAGCACTCCGGCACCCGCAGGAACGACAGATCGTGCACGGTCAGGATCGTTGGCGTGCGGCCCGTCGGCGGCAGTACAAAATCAGGTGAGTGGAACAGGTCCAGCGGCCCGGTGACAGCCTGCACAGGTACCGGTAGCCGCAAACGCTGCCACAAAATGTGCATCCACCTGTCCGAAAGGGGCACCGATCGCACGCGGAAGTTCGCGGGCCAGGAACGCAGGTCATCCTTTTCCGTCCGACCACCTGCAACGAACAGCGCATACTCATTCTGTGCGTCCACTTCGGCCAGCGCCCCGATCAGGTTCCGCGTATAGCGTCCAATCCCCGCCCGCTGCTTCACCGCAGCCGTGTAATCAATCCCAATCCGCACTTTCGCCTGCCGCGTCCCTCCCGCACCCCGACACACTTTGGCTTTCACACACTTCTACTCAATTCCCCGATAGGTCCAGATCCTGTTCATGCCATAGTTCCAAAACAGCACTACCCCGATGGCAAAGGCCTTCGCCAGGTTGTAGCTGAGCCGCACGCTGAAAAAATGCTGAAACACGTACTGATCCAACACCAGCAGAATCGCCGTGTTGATCACCAGTCCCAGCACATTGATCACCGCGAACTGGGCCAGTTGGCCGCCGATGGGCCTCTCCCGCGACTCGGGAAAGGTCCACAAGCGGTTCCAGGTGAAATTGCTCAGCACTGCCGCGCTGAACGAGATGGCATTGGCTAGCGCCAGTTGGATGTGATGCGGTTCCAGAGGCACGTTCCATCCCACCCCTAGGCCCGTGGCCTCAAAGAACCGCTTCATGATGTTCAGCACAGCAAAGTCCACCGCCGCGCCAATGACGCCGACGATGGTCCACTTGGCAAAACGCTCAAGCTCTTTCGGATTCTCCACGAGCCGGGTCCAGATGCCCCCCACCAGCGGCAATCCCGCTACCCAGCCCGACCAGCGCCCAAGACGGGGGTGGGCATTAAACCATCCGTTGATGCTTTGCATTTGCTGCGACAACTCCCAACAGAATCGCTACCTGCAAGTACATGGCGTGCACATAGAGATTGTCAAACAAGTTATGGACGCTCAGGTGCGCCACCACGCCCAGCACCCCCAGCGCCACACCCCATTGCCAACCCTGAGCCCGTTGCGCGACCCGCCAGGTACCTACCAAGGCTGCCCCCCACAACACCAAATAGGCCGCCAACCCCAGAACGCCGGCCTCAGCGGCGATGTTCAGATAATAGTTGTGTGCGTGCCCCAGGGGCAATTGCCATAGGGGCAGCGCGTAACGATCATAGGCTGGCTCATAGTTGCCTATGCCCACCCCCAGCCAGGGATGGTCGGTCCACATCTCCAGCGCCGACTGCCAGTGGGCCATCCGCTCCAACACGGCGAAATTGGCATCGGTGACCTCCACGCCACGCAAATCCATAACCCCCAGGTAGGGCAGGAAATCGCTGAAGCGCTGGACGATAGCGGGCGGCATGCGCGCCAGTCCTCCCACCAACAGCACATAGGCCACGAGTACGGCAAACACGACACCCAATACAGCCGCCCGGCCGCTTCGCACTGCAATGGCAATGGCCATCACCGCCAGGGCGGCGGCAAACCCCAGCCATGCCCCCCGAGACCAGGACATCACCAACGCCGCCACCATTAACGCCCCACAGCCCCCTGCCCAGATCAGCCAACGCCACCCTACCCGGCCGGCGATGCGTAGCAGGCCGGCCACGACCAAGCCGGCAGCCAGTGGCAGCGTCAGCCCCAGGTAGCCGCCATACGGATTCGGCTGCTCGAAGCTCCCGTGGGCGCGCAT
>CBDUWJ010000026.1:0-12756 GCA_965370895.1 uncultured Anaerolineae bacterium
TGCAATCTGATAGTCCAGGAGCATAAGCTGAGGCACGTCCGCTCCCGCCGGCTGGAAGGTAGCCACCGGTTCCAGGCCAGGGTCCACCTGAGTGAAGCGCGGCGCCAGGTAGGGATAGCTGGCCAACACCACAAAGGCTATCATCCCCGCCCAGGCCGGCAGCGTTGCCAGACGCTCGTCCATCCGCACCACCGATCCGGCCAGGAAAGCCAGAGGCAGGCCGGCCAACGCCAGCAATTGCCAGGGGTAGGTCAGCAAGGCATCAAAACCGCTGACCCGCCAGGGGAAAGCCGAGAGGGGCAGGGTAAAAACGACGAGGACGAGCAGGACAATCACCCAGAAACCCAGAGCACGGCCCAGCGGCGCAAGCCGTGCCGAAGGAATCTCCTCCGCATCCAGGGCACGTTCCGTACTCCTGCTTAGCCAGAGAGCCACACCCACGACGCTCAAGCCCACACCTGCCAGGCCCAGTTGGAATGACAGGTAGTCGGACCCGGCCAGCCCGTTCCCCCAGGCGGCCGACAGGAGTTGGTAAGGGTAGAGAAAGTGCTTGGCAAAGGGGAGTCGCGCTTCAGGCTGTGTCCCAGCCGCGTACCATAGCAGCAGAACCGTCAGAGCCAGCGCGCCGGCGAGGCACGCGTTCGACCATAACCGCCGCCGACCGGCTCGCTCGGCAACACCTGTCGCCACACCGTACGCGGCCAGCAACAGAACACAGAGGGCAAATAGACCAGGCTGTGTCCAGAGTACCGCTATCAGAGCTGGCAGGCCGACGATGCCAGCGGCGAGGAAGCGCCCTTCGATCCAGCGGTCGACGGCCCAGAAGAGAAAAGGCCAGAAGGCCCACAACCACGCCTCGGCGTATGCGCCGCGCACGTAGACGGTGCTCAGGTGCCAGGGCAGGTAGGTGTAAACGACGGAGGCCAGTACACCACCACGCGCGCCCAGCCAGTGGCGAGTCCAGGCATAGCTCCCCAACGCCCCCAATACAAAGGCCAGGCCATAGCCCCATTTGATGGCGACGACGCCGCTCCCTGACCACTTGAAAAAAGTCTGAACTAGCAAGTAGGGCAGCTTGCCCTCACCCCGCACGGGGTCGGCGATACGGCCCCAACTGGGTGCGCTGGACAGGGCGTCAGACGCGTGCTCAACGTTGAACGCAGGCAGAAAACCACTGTGCACCTGGAAAAAGCCAGGGTAGGTCAGCGGCGCTATGGCGAACACCGTTAGCAGGATCACGAGGATCCAGCCAAGGTCGAAGCGTGGCTGCCGCCGAACCTCTGAATCGGCGGCAACTGCCAGGGAGGTTCCAGCCTGTCGGCCCCGAGAGACAGGCCGGGACTCCACACTCATCCGCGCGCTCACACTCACACGCTCAACTGCACTTCCTGGCCGGTGCGGATGCTCGTCATCGCCTCCGCGGGGGCCAGGGGCTCATCCTGTAATCGCAGGTAAAGGTACTTGAACATGTCACGGATCACCGCCGTGACCGGCACAGCGATGAGCATCCCCAGCAATCCGGCCAGCTCGTAGCCGACGACCAGCACGACCATCACCAGCGCCGGATGGAGTTTGACGCTCTTGCCCGAGATGCGCGGTACCAGAATCAGATTCTCCACCTGTTGGATGGCAAGGAAAGCCAGCGCCACCCAGATGGCCGACACAGGATCGGTCAACAGGGCGACGAACACAGCAGGAATCGCCCCCAGGATCGGGCCAACATAGGGAAGCGCTTCAAAGATGCCGGCGACAAGGCCCAGCACCAACGCAAAGGGCACACCGATGATAGACAGGGCAATCGTAGCCAGCGCACCCACAAAGAAGCAGAGGAGCAACTGCCCTCGGATGTAGGCACTGAGCACATCGTCAATCAAGCGAGCCATGCATTGAACGTCGGCCCGGAGCTGCTGCGGAAATGCCCCGAGCACTCCCTCTTTTACGCGCTTCTCATCCTGGAGGATGTAGAACAACCAGAAGGGTATGACGACAAAGCCCAATAGGAAGCTCATGGTGCCAAATACGGTGCCAACGGTGGCAACGAGGCCATCCCTGAGCGCTGCCAGGGCGTCGTCAATCAGGTTTCTTAGGTTGGTCTCGATGGTTTCGCGCCAGTCGGCTGGGATGTTCCCTGTGTACCAACCCCATCCACGTGTGCCCCAGTCCTCGACCCGGCTGGTGAGACCCGGCCAGTTGTTTGCCAGGATCCTCGCCTGTTCCACCACGACAGGCACAAAGAAGGCCACGATACCGGCGAGGAGGAGGAACACCATCAGGTAGGTCAGGATTATGGCCAGCGGGCGAGCCACCCGCCAGGTGTGGAGCCGAGCCGGCATGTGGCGGTCCAGCCAGTTGACCACAGGCAGGAGGAGGTAGGCTACAACCAGGCCAAGAATGTAGGGCAGGAGCACCTTGCGAGCGGCCCAGATCATCCCGCCAATAAGCAGGATCAAGGCCGCCCACAGGACCAGGCGATTGCGCTTCTGCGACGACATGCTAGCCACGGGCATTCCCTCCGTGCTGCACCACACAGGTCTCGATCAGCGCTGCGATGTCAGCAGGGTTTCGCTGCAGACTCGCGGTGATTCTGCGAAACCGCTCGCAAGTCTGCGCGGACTCGGCGAGCCGGCTGCAACTGTCCACGGTGGTCGCGGCCGCCGCCGGCCGATTCCTGTCGGCGGGCTGCCCCCAATAGGCCAGAAACTCAACGTTACCTGCCGGTCCGGTGATGGGCGAGCGGATCAAGCCCACCAACCCCAAACCTTGCGACCTTGCCCAGGTTGTGATCTCTTCCAGTACCGCCCGGTGGATGGCCGGATCGCGGACCACCCCCCCCTTGCTCACCAGTTCGCGCCTGGCCTCGAACTGGGGCTTGATCAGTGCCACGATCTGCCCGCCAGCACGCAACCAGCCCATGGCGGCAGGCAGTATCAGCTTGAGCGATATGAACGACACGTCGATGGTGACGAGATCCACGGGCTCCGGCAGGCTCTCCAGATAGCGAGCGTTGGTCCGGTCCATGACCACGACCCGTGGGTCCTGCCGCAGCTTCCAGGCCAGTTGGCCGTATCCCACGTCGATGGCATACACCCGCGCCGCCCCTCGCTGCAAAAGGCAATCGGTGAACCCGCCGGTGGAGGCACCCACGTCGGCTACGGTCCAGCGGCTGACGTCCAGCCCAAAGGCATCCAGCGCCGCTGCGAGCTTGAACCCGCCCCGGCTGACGTAGGGTGAGCCGCCTCTCACTGTCACCTGGTCGGCGACCGGCACCTGCATGCCCGGCTTGTCCACCACTCGGTCGCCCACAGTCACCCGACCAGCCATGATGAGCCGCTGGGCCTGCTCCAGACTGCCGGCCAGACCCCGCTCCATTATGAGCAGGTCCAGCCGCTCCTTGCGAACTCTTGCTTGTCGGACCCGATCAGCCATAGCGAAGCATAGGATACCCGCAAGCGGACGAAAAGTCAAGCCTCCGGCATTACATACCCAAGTGTGTCTGCCATCTTTCCACCCACTCTGCATCGATCCGAACCAACCGCTTCTTTCTCAGGTTCTGCTTCATGATCCACAGCACGTCCTTGTCCTGGCTTGAGAACCACTTCTTCATGGCCGCCCTACCTTCCTCCGGTAGCGCTGCGACCGCAACACTCCAGCAATAGCCCAATCCCTTTCGCAAAGCCTTGAAATCATCGCTTCTCCGGTCCTCCACGTCCCGTATCGAAGCCGTTATCTGGTCAAGCACCCGGAGAACGCCCCTGGCATGCTCCCGTCGGGACAATAGATTTGGCTCGCACAGGGCGGCCGCCGCAGCCCTCCTTTCCAGTAGATTCCCTTCGCTCCATTCCTCCATTTCCTGCAATAGCGAATCCATGTCCACTGTGCCTAGACGTTGTAGCGCCATGGCCACTGCTTCCCGGAGCCGCCAACGTCGATCGGAGGCGTGGGAACGCAAGGTCGGCAAGACCTCCCGCTTCCCTTCGGCGAGAACCCTGCCCAATCCGAGTACACCACAGAAGGCCAGGAATTCATACGGAGAATTTGTGGGGGCCTCTTCTGCATCAAGAGCCTGATAACGCTCAAACAGCTCTTCGTCGCCTTCGTCGGCGACGGCTTGTGCCAATGATAGGTTTCCCCTGGGGCCTGGCAGTCCCGATTCGGCCAACAGAAAGGCGTCCCAATCCGAGATCCTTCTCAGTGCTTCTCGGTAAGCGTCCACCTCTTTCATAGCTTCCTCTCTCTCAACCTGGCAGTTGTTTGGGGTCGTGGATGCCCTCGCCGGTGGCGTCGAACTGGGCGATTTCCTCCCAGTTTCGAGCATCCTCTGAGCGTAGAACGAACAGCCTGGACTCTTCACCGGCAAAGTGAAAGTCCGACGAGGCACAAACCAGGTGGCAAGCACCATTCCAGTGGATCATGTCGCTGTTGGAGTTGTGGGAGCCATCATTGACCGCGCCCCAGCTCTCCCTTGCCGGGGATTCGGAGAAGAGTCCTCGTTGGGCCGCAGATACCAACCTGCTGCCAGCAGGGCAAAGCCCAGTATCAATACACATGGAATCATGACTGGCTGCTTGAGGATTCTGGGTGTTCTCATTCGCCCACTCCAGTTCGTTGCCTTCTGCTACTCAGGTTTGCATGCCAGAGGCGGTGGCCCAGAACTTGGTCCGCGCGGCCGGTCCACGATGAGTTTACCCCAATCGGCACCCTTGTGCAACCCTGCCACTCGGGCATGCGGTGCATCTCTCAATCCTGGGCCTTGGTCCACTCGCATGCCCTTCCCGCCAGGGGCATCAAACTTGGTGACATACTTGCACAGAAACGGCTACCAACTGTGATTTGACAAGATCCAGGTTCTGTGGTAGTGTACAAGCCGTCAAACACAGGATCAAGGAATGATGACAGTGAATTCGATTGCAGTTGTGAATGGCATCGAGCGACGACCTTGGGAGCCAGACCACCCGTCTGGATAGGTTTGCTTGGGCGTCATAACTTAGGGACATCCAGAGCCAGCCCCCAGAAGGGGGCTGGCTCTTTTTTGCGCGATGGCAGGTACCATCGCGCTTTCGTTTTGAAGGTAGGCGAACCAGCGGTTCCGTCGAACCGTCGGCAGTTACGGGGCAAATGCCCTCAAACAAAGGAGGTTGCGCACAATGAGCAAGAAAACCAATCGGCATCCGCGCCGCGTAGTCCTGGCCTACTCTGGTGGCCTAGACACGTCATGCATCGTCCCCTGGCTCAAGGAGAACTATGACTGCGAGGTGGTCACCTTTACCGCCAATCTGGGACAGGGCGATGAAGAGTTGCTCGGTCTGGAGGAAAAGGCCCTTACCAGCGGAGCCAGCAAGGCCTACATCGTGGACCTGCGTGAGGAATTCCTCACCGAATATGCCTTTCCCACGATGCAAGCCGGAGCGATCTATGAGGGGCAATATCTACTGGGCACCTCGTTCGCCCGTCCCGTCACGGCCAAATACATGGTCAAGGTCGCCGAACAGGAGGGGGCCGACGCCGTGGCTCACGGCTGCACCGGGAAGGGCAACGACCAGGTGCGCTTTGAGCTGACCGTCAAGGCGCTCAACCCGTTGCTGACCATCATTGCGCCGTGGCGCGAGTGGGACATTCGCTCGCGGGAGGACGCGATGACCTACGCCCAGGCCCACAACGTGCCGGTGTCCACGAGCAAGTCCCAGTACAGCCGCGACCGCAACATATGGCATATGAGCCACGAGGGCAGCATACTGGAGGACCCCTGGGCTGAACCGGAGGAGGAGATGTTCCACATCACCACCGCGCCGGAGCTCGCGCCCAACGAGCCTCACTATCTTACCCTTCACTTTGAACAGGGTGTGCCGGTAGCCATCGACGATCAGGCACTGGGGGCAGTCGAACTGCTCACCGAGCTCAACAAACTGGGCGGTGTGCATGGCGTGGGCCGCGTCGACATGGTGGAGAACCGCTTGGTGGGGATGAAGTCCCGGGGTGTGTACGAGACTCCTGGCGGCACCATCCTCTACACCGCCCACCAGGGCCTGGAGAGCATTACCCTGGACCGGGAGACCTTGCACTACAAGCTGGTGGTAGCCCAGCGCTTTGCCGAACTGGTGTACTACGGCCAGTGGTTCACACCACTGCGCGAAGCGCTGGAGGCCTTTGTGGCCAGGACCCAGGAGCGGGTAACGGGTGCCGTTCGGGTCAAGCTGTACAGGGGCAACTGCACAGTGGTGGGCCGGAAATCGCAGTCTAGTCTCTATCGCGAGGAGTTTGCTACCTTTGGTCAGGACGACGTCTATGACCAGGGAGATGCCGAGGGCTTTATCAACCTGTTTGGCCTGCCGCTCAAGGTAAGAGCACTGGTGGACAAACAGAATGGGATGCTGCCTGACCTGGAAGCACCCGACTATAGTGACTTTAAGCGGGACTGAGTGACATGGCACTTTGGGGTAGCCGTTTTGGTACGCCGACTGACGAGCTGATGCGACGCTTCCACGACTCTATCGGCTTTGACCAACGGATGTACCGGACTGACATCCAGGCCAGCATCGCCTATGCCCGTGCTCTGGCTGGTGCGGAGTTGATCACTGCGGAGGAGTGCGACCAACTGGTCACCGGCCTGGAACAGGTGCATACCGAGTTCGATGCCGGCGCTTTCCAGATCAAACCCGGCGACGAGGACATCCACACCGCCGTCGAGCGGCGCTTGGGCGAGTTGGCGGGCGCTGTGGCGGGCAAACTGCACACTGGTCGCTCGCGCAACGACCAGGTAGCCACCGACCTTCGCCTGTACGTGCTCGATGAGGTGGCTTCCCTGCGTGAGGCCCTGGCCCAACTGCAGATCGCCATCATCGAGAAGGCCGAGGCCCATTTGGGCATCATCATGCCGGGGTATACGCACCTGCAGCCGGCGCAGCCCCTGCTATTCAGCCATTGGATCATGTCCTTCTTCTGGAAGTTCCAGCGCGACCAGGACCGGCTGGCGGGCGCGGCTGAGCGCACGTCGGTGATGCCGCTGGGATCGGGCGCGCTGGCCGGGCACCCCCTGGGCATTGACCGCTGCGCGCTGGCGGCCGAACTGGGTTTCGCCAGCGTGTCTGAGAACAGCGTGGATGCCGTGAGCGACCGGGACTTTGCGGTCGAGTTCCTGGCCGGGGCTGCCCTGATACAGGTGCACCTCAGTGGTCTGGCGGAGGACCTCGTCATTTGGTCCAGCCGCGAGTACGGCTTTGTGGAGGTGGGTGAGGCCTATGCGACCGGATCCAGCCTGATGCCCCAGAAGAAGAATCCTGACTCGCTGGAGCTGATGCGCGGCAAGACCGGGCGCATGGTTGGTCACCTGGCGGCCGTGCTGACGATGCTGAAAGGGCTGCCCAGTGCCTACAACAAGGATCTCCAGGAAGACAAAGAAGCCATCTTTGACGCGGTAGACACCCTTCTCCTGGAGCTCCCCATCGCCACCGGGGTGATTCGCACTTTGAAGGTGAACAGTGAACGCATGGCGGCCGCCCTGGACGACGCGATGCTGGCCACTGACCTGGCTGACTACCTGGTACGCAAGGGCCTGCCCTTTCGGCAGAGCCACCATCTGGTCGGGCAGGCGGTCAGACGGGCCGAGGAACTGGGCGTGCCATTGGCAGGACTCAGCCTGCCCGAGTATCAAGCTGTTCACCCGGCCTTTGCCGGGGACGTGTATGCAGTCTTTGATTTCCATCGATCGGTGGAGGCGCGGAATGTGAAAGGGGGCACAGCACCGGCTGCGGTTCGTGCCCAGATCAAAACAGCGCGGGCGTTGCTCGCCATGTAGACTCGAAGCAGACAACAGGCAGTTGCAGGCGGCTCTCCGTATCGGCGCGACATGTACCATGGCTGAGAACATCAAAACAGAGAAAGAGGAGTGAACCATGAAATGCCTTGAATGTGCTGCGGAACTGGAACTGGCATCGGATGTGGAGGAGGGAGAGATCGTGGTCTGCCCGGACTGCGGTGTCGAACTGGAGGTAATGAGACTGGACCCTATCACGCTCGACCTGGCCCCTGAGGTTGAGGAAGACTGGGGGGAGTAGTGGGCAACCGGAGGACCGCTAGCGGTTGCTCAACTACTCGGACAGCCTCTCCTTCCGGGGAGGCGTCCGCCGGTTGCCCTGCGATCAATATCGGTGTACTGTGTTCTCGTGTGAGGATCGAGGAAAAGCTGCTCTTCGCCGCCCTGCGGGAGCGGGGAGTGAACTTTGAGCGCATTGACCCGCGGAGATTGACCATCGACTTTCATGGCATGGCGTCGTCCCACAACTCGCTGGCACTGGCCGCCGACCCAGGGCATCTGCGGCGACTGCACGATGGCTTGAACGGCTACGACGCCGTACTCGTCCGTTGCCTGAGCCACTCCCGGGCCTATTACCTTACCCGCTGGCTGGAAGATCGGGGCGTGCGGACGATCAGCCCCCACCATGTGGTGGCTACCTGTGGTGACAAAATGCTCACGAACGCCGCCTTGCAGGGGGCGGAGTTGCCCACCCCGCGTACCGTAGTCGCTTTTTCTGCCGACACGGCTCTGGGAGCCATTGAGCAAATGGGGTATCCAGTGGTGCTCAAGCCACTATTGGGCTCGTGGGGCAGGCTTCTCGCCAAAGTGAACGACCGCGATGCAGCCGAGGCCATCCTGGAACACAAAACCACACTCGGCGGCCATGTCCATAGTGTCTTCTACATCCAGGAGTACGTTGACAAATCCGGTCAGGATATCCGTACACTGGTGGTTGGCGACGAGGTCGTCTATGCCATATACCGTTGCTCGGCCCATTGGATTACCAACACTGCGCGGGGCGGCGAGGCAAAGCCCTGCCCACTCAGCGCCAGGATTGTCGACCTGTCGCTGGCAGCAGCGCGTGCCGTGGGCGGCGGGGTCGTGGCTGTGGACCTGCTGGAGACACGGGATGGCCGGCTGCTGGTCAACGAGGTCAACCACACGCCAGAGTTCCATGGGGCAGAACAGGTCACCGGTACCGATATCGCTGGCCGGATCGTGGACTATGTGTTGGAACAGCAACCGTCGCTTGAACTCTCGGAGGATGTACGATGATCCGTGCAGCTATCGTGGGCGCATCGGGCTACGCCGGGGGCGAGTTGTTGCGGCTATTGCTGGCCCATCCTCACGTGGAGGTGACACAGATCACGTCCGAGACGCATGCCGGGCGCTATGCCTACTTTGTCCATCCCAACTTGCGAGGACACACCAGCTTGCGCTTCCAGCGTCTGGCCGACCTGGCCCCCTGCGATCTGCTGTTCCTGGCCTTGCCGCACGGGGAGGCAATGAGCCGCATCGAGCAGATCGCCGTGCAGGCTGGACGGATCGTGGACCTTTCGGCCGATTTTCGCCTGCGGGATGCGGCGGACTATGCACACTGGTATGGTCGCCCTCATCCCGCGCCAGACTGGTTGGAGCGCTTTGTCTATGGCATGCCGGAACTGTACCGGGAGCAGTTGGCCCATGCACAGTACGCCAGCGGCACCGGCTGCAATGCCATCGTCACTCTCCTGTCCCTGTTGCCGCTCTACCGGCGGGGGCTGGTGCGCGAGGCGGTGGTCGACGTCAAGGTCGGCTCTTCGGAGGGAGGCAACAAGCCCAGCCCCGCCTCTCACCATCCAGAGAGGGCTGGGGTGGTGCGCACCTACTCGCCAGTCGGTCATCGCCACCAGGCCGAGTTGGTCCAGGAACTGAAGCTCGACCCAGAGCAGCCCCGCCTCCACTTGTCCATTACCTCGGTGGGAATCGTGCGTGGGGCGCTGGCCACCTGCCATTGCCTGTTGCAGGAGGATCTGGACGAGCGAGAAGCCTGGAAATTGTATCGCCAGGACTATGGCGACGAGCCGTTCGTGCGATTGGTCCGGGCCAGGCGCGGGATCCACCGCTACCCGGAACCCAAGATCCTGTCCGGGGCCAACTACTGTGACATCGGCTTTGTCGCCGACATGGGTCAGAGGCGGCTGGTGGTCATCGCTGCCATTGACAACTTGATGAAGGGCGCTGCCGGCAACGCGGTGCAGGTCATGAATGTGATGTATGGATTGCCAGAGACCTTGGGACTGGAGTTCCCTGGCTTGCACCCTATCTGAAAAAGTGCGTGTTTCGTGTTTGGTACTACGCACATCGCGTTCCGGACTCGGCCTGCGCATACTGCAATACGGAAAATTACCATTCGCCAAGGAGTAAGAGCATGATCGTCATCAAAGCTGGAGGCAATGGCAGCCTGAACATGGAAGCCGTCTGCAAAGATGTCGCCGAACTGCTGCGGCAAGGCCAAGAGGTGATTCTGGTTCACGGCGGCTCTCATGAGACCAACGTCATCTCCGAGAAGCTGGGGCACCCACCCCGATTCGTGACATCCGTCTCCGGCCACAGTAGTCGCTACACGGATCGCGAGACGCTGGAGATACTCGCCATGGTCGCCGCGGGACGCATCAACAAGCTGCTCGTAGAACGTCTGCAGCAATTGGGCGTCAATGCCCTCGGCCTCTCGGGGCTGGATGGGCGACTGCTTGAGGCCAGACGCAAGTCCAGCCTGCGCATCGTCGAGAATGGCAGGCGCAAGGTTCTGCGTGGCGAATACAGCGGCAAGATCGAACATGTCAACGCCGAACTGCTACAAACCCTGCTGAAAGCTGGCTACCTGCCGGTGGTAGCTCCCCTGGCCATCAGCTACGAGGGCGAAGGGCTCAATGTGGACGGCGACCGGGTCGCGGCGGCCATCGGAGGCGCCCTGCAAGCGGAAAAAGTGATCATCCTGTCCAACGTGCCGGGCCTCCTGCGTGACTTTCCCGATGAGAAGACGCTCATCCCCTGCATCTCGCGAGAGAGGGCAGAAGAGCACCTCGAGCGCTACGCCCAGGGGCGGATGAAGAGGAAGATCTTGGGTGCCATTGAGGCCCTTCGCGATGGAGTAGGGCAGGTGATCCTGGCCGACGGGCGGGTGAGCCAACCGCTGCGCCGGGCGCTGGCCGGGCAGGGGACGGTGATACAGTGACCAGGCATCAACAACCACTGGCTGAGGAAAGGTGAGTGAAAAGATGAACACAGACGAGATTATCGCCCTGGAGGACCGCTACGGCCTCGGGCTCTTTCCCAAGCAACTCCTGGTCCTGGTACAAGGCAAAGGGGCGCGGGTATGGGATGCGGATGGCCGGGAGTACATTGACTGCATCGGTGGCCACGGTGTGGCCACCATCGGTCACGCCAACCCCGCTGTGATCCAAGCCGTCACAGAACAGGTGCAGCGACTGACGGTCTGTCCCGACGGTCTCTACAACGACCAACGAGCCCAACTATTGGCCGAACTGATCCGCATCGCCCCACCTGGCTTGGAGCGGGCCTTTCTGTGCAATTCGGGGACCGAAGCGGTGGAGGCGGCGCTCAAGTTCGCCCGAGCGAGCACCGGTCGTACAAAAGTTGTGGCTGCGATGCGTGCTTTCCACGGCCGGACCTTCGGAGCCCTTTCGGCCACCTGGCGTAAGGCGTACCGCGAACCCTTTGAACCGCTGGTGCCCGGTTTTGAGTTTGTGCCCTACAACCGCCTGGAGCGGATGGAGCAGGCAGTGGGGGGGCAGACGGCAGCGGTCATCCTGGAGGTGGTGCAGGGCGAGGGTGGCGTCATCCCCGGAAACAGTGACTACCTGCGCGGCGTTCAATCCCTCTGCCAGCAGCGGGGGGCCTTGCTCATCCTCGATGAAGTACAGACCGGTTTTGGGCGCACCGGGTCCATGTTTGCCAGCGAGCACCACGACCTACAACCCGATCTGATGTGCCTGGCCAAGGGCATTGCCGGCGGTCTGCCGATGGGAGCTGTTCTCATGGGCTCACGGGTTGGGGATCTCCCCATCAAATCCCACGGCACCACTTTCGGCGGCAATCCATTGGTCTGCGCGGCAGCCTTGGCGGCGATCCGCTATATCGAAAGGGAGCGACTGCCCGAGCGGGCGGCCGTACTGGGCACGCGCTTCATGGAGGGCCTTGGGGCCATTCCCTCTCCACTGGTGCGGGAGGTGCGTGGTCTGGGCCTGATGGTGGCGCTGGAACTGAAGGGCAGATCGGCGACCCATCTGGCAGCCCTGACTGAACGAGGGGTGCTGGCGCTCTCGGCCGGGGCCAATGTGATGCGTTTCCTGCCGCCCTTGGTGATCAGTGAGGACGACATAGACACGGTAGTCGGCCAGGTGGCGGCAGTTTTGGGAGCCTAAGATGGACGAGCTCGGCTTTCTGGAGACCCTGCTCTCCATTCCCAGCCCCTCGGGCGCGGAAGGCGCGCTAGCAGAGTACCTGATTGGTCAGATGTCGGCTCTCGGCTTCCGCGCCCATAGCGACGAGGTGGGCAATGTCGTGGGTATGATCGGACCGCCCCATGCAGAGCGAGAGATTGTGCTTCTGGGTCACATGGACACAGTGCCAGGTCACATCCCGGTGCGGGCGGAGGGAAGCCGGCTGTATGGCCGGGGGGCCGTGGACGCCAAAGGGCCGTTGGCGGCCTTTGTGCTGGCGGCGGCGCGGGTCGCGCCTCGGTTGACGGGCGCCAGAGTGCTGGTGATTGGGGCAGTAGAGGAAGAAAGACAAAGCCTGGGGGCACGTCATCTGATTCGCACGGTGCAGCCGCCAACCTGCACGATCATCGGTGAGCCCAGTGGCTGGCAGGCGATCACACTGGGCTACAAGGGTTCGCTGACCGTGGGCTACCACCTGGAGCAGCCAGCCGGACACAGCGCCGGCGCGCAACCAGGCGT
>CBDUWJ010000027.1:0-12499 GCA_965370895.1 uncultured Anaerolineae bacterium
CGCCGGTGATCCTCATGCCGGTCACAGCGAGCACAGCCTGCAGATCTGGCTGGTCCAGTTTGATGATGGTCGCGTTTTCGTCGCGTCCCAGCACTTCCCGCGCGCCCAGATCGTGCCAGACGAGGGCGGCGCTCAGGAGTACTATGCCGATCATCATTGCACGGGCAGCCGCACTCCGCAGCTCCCGTCGCCGGTTACTCTCTTGCCAATAGCCGCTCACGGCAGGCATCAAACCCCTGTTCGCACAAAGGCAGCGATCCGATTAGGCGCTGAAAGCCCTGACCGGTCCGCTGCCTTTGCCCTGCACCTCAACTGAGAACCAGTCTAAGCTGCGCTGTACCCGGGTCCCTCCTCGAAAAAGGCGCGGTTCTTGTCGGTCCACTCTTCGTACTCAGCCGGGACCTCGTCGTCGGGGTAGATAGCATCGACCGGGCATTCCGGTGCGCAAGCGCCACAATCAATACATGTGTCGGGATCAATGTAATAGGTCGGCCAACCCTCGTCCTCCGGGCCAGCCACGATACACTCTACGGGGCAGACCTCAGCGCAGGCCCCGTCGCGGATACAGGGTTCAGTAATTACGAAAGTCATGGTGCTCGGCTCCCTTCAAGATATTGGTGGGTATTGGAGATTGGAAATTGCGCATATTGCGTCTTTCGTGACGGGACACGAATCCCGAATCACGTCTCAGGCTTCAGATCCTCGTCCACGATACAACTGATGGTCTGACCCAGCCGAACGCTATAGTTGGTGCCCCGGTCTTCAGGGTAGATCTGAAGCGTATTGGCCAGGTAAAGCCCTTTGAGCGGCGTGCGGTGGTCTGGGATGCGCTGCGAGTAGTTGCAGGTGATCACTGGTTGCCCTGCTTCGGCCCGGAGCACGATCTTTTTTTCGATCCAGTCAACGTCAAAGGCAGGGTTAATCCGCTTCAGGTGGGGCTGGTAAAGGTCGAGAAGCTCGCCGGCCTCCATGTGATAGCGCGGGTCGTCCCGCTCGAGATAGTTGGAGACATAGATCAGATGCCGGCCCTGGTACTCACTGGGCGGCACATAATTGGTGTGCTCGATGACGCCTACATAGGGCATGGTCCGGTCAGCGATGTTCAGCCAATAGATGCGGCTCAGGCTCCTTTTGCTGACCAGAAGCAACACTACGGCTGCCTGATAATGGATCGAGCGCAGCAGACCGGCGTAAGCCTCGTCCAGCGACGGCGGGGCCATCTCCAGTAGATTGTAGCCGGGCACCGTGGCGATTACTGCGTCGAAGGGGATCGTCTCCTTTTGCGTCACTACGCCCGTCACCCGGCGTGCATCGCCGGCAGCGGTCGTCAATCTGATCACCTCTTGGTTGAGGCGCAGGTCAGCGCCGCCTGCCTGCAAGCGGTCGACCAGGGCCTGGGTGATAGTCTCAAAGCTGCCCTGGGGGTAGGCCAGCTTTTCTTTGGCCGTGGCCCCCTGGCGCGAACTGCCCCGCACCTTGATCTTGCCCCACAACCAGGTCATGCTCACCTGATCGGCCAGGTCGCCGAATTTCCCGCGCAGCAGTGCCCCCCAAAACTTGTCATAGATCTCCTGGCCCAGGTAGCGCAGGATCCAATCGTGGGCTGTGATCGGCTCCAACCGCTGCCAGTCCTCCACGCGGGGGAGGTAGAGGTACATCAGCCCCAGTTTGAGGCGGTTGAACAAGTTCAGAGGCTTGAAGCGGATGAGATCAAAGGGTGTAACGAGGTCATAGATCTTTCCATCGGTGTACCAACCCACCTTGGACTCGATCCAGCGCAACTGGTCCCCGATGCCCAGTTCCTCCATCAAGCCGAGGATGTGGGTGTCGTTGCCAAAGAGATGGTGGTAAAAGTACTCGATGTAGGTGCCCAGGAGGGGGAGGGTGGCCGCCTGGCCGCCCCAACGTCCGTATTTCTCCAACACCGTGACAGCATAGCCCCGCTTTTGCAGTTCGTAGGCCGCCGTCAGCCCCGCGTACCCGCCTCCGATGATGCCAATCCTCGTTGGCTTTCTGGATGCACTCATTCCAACATCTCTAGTTCCGGGGAGTCAGGCGGGGACTCAGGTACCAAGTCTATTTCTTCTTCTGAGTAGCGGGCCAGGTCGTGTTTGGCTTGGTGAAAGAGCTCTACCAGCTCCTCGTCGGTGCCCTGATAGCGCGCGATCGTCTGTTGGGCACAGAGCTCGCAGCCCCGCATAAAACGATAGCTGCCCGACATGCAGTTCATACAACTGTTGAGCCTGATCATCATCAGGCAAAAAGCAAGAGTGTCTGGGTGCGTTTCGGGCAATGAAGCCACATGCTCGACGAGTTCCGCCCACGTCTCCTCCCGCAGATCCTTGAGATCTGGGATCAGGCGCGGCGGGAACAACAACTCTGTTCTTGAATCAAATTTCATATTGCCACCTGACGGGGAGGTGAGATCGGCCGCTGCCTGCCGGGCACCTGAACCGGGTAGGCCGATCTCGCCTGCCTCAATCGATATCGTCGCTGAAGTCCTTCCCACGCTGCCCAGGGCACAGCCACGCTTCCCAGCCCACCGCCCAGCATACCTCCATGGAAATCGCTTCCGCCAGAAATGAGCAGATCATACTTGACCGCCAGGGCCAGCAGGCGGCGGCTGACGCTGCGTGCATAGCGGGGGTAATAGACTTCCATACCCTCGAGGCCAGCATCCCGCAACCGTGGCAACCAGCGCTTCAGGTCCAGCCCTGCTTTGTACTCCCCTCGGCGTGTATAGATGTAGGGATGAGCCAGAACCGGCAGACCCCCACTCTGCCGTACCAGGCGAATGGCGTCTTCCGGGGATAGCTTGTAGCGTTCTACATAGGCCGGACAGTGCCGGCCAATCCACAGGTTGAACGCCTCATTGAAGTTGCTAACGTGACCGGCTTCCAATAGCGTTGCTGCCACGTGGGGGCGGCCGATGGACCCACGTCCGCCCGAGATCTCGACTACCCGCTGCCATTCGATGGGCAGTCCCAGGTTAGCCAAGCGGGCCAGCATCTGCTGGGCCCGCTCCCGGCGCGCTTGCTGCATGCGGGCCAGCAACCCCTGCAGTTCCCGGTTGTCGAGATTCACAAAATAGCCCAGCAGGTGGATCTCTTCCCGCCCGCTCACCGTGCTGAGCTCTACTCCAGGCACCACGGTGATGCCCCACCGCTGCGCTTCGGCCAGGGCCGCCGGTAATCCTTCGGTCGTATCGTGATCGGTGATGGCCAGCACCTCGATGCCCAGGTTCGCTGCCCGGGCCACCAGTTGTTCCGGTGTCAAACTGCCGTCGGAGGCGGTCGAATGGCTGTGCAGGTCAACGCGGCTTAGGATCGTAGTCCGACCCCCCATTCCTCTGTGTAGTGGCAATAGGTCAAGCCGCTCACGCCTCCCGCCCTCCCTTGAGCTTGGCCTGCACCCTTTCGAGTGTCTCCCACTTGCCAGCAGCAGCCAGGCGAGCTTGCTTGGGCCAAGAGGCCGGATCCGCCAGTCGCAGTAGATTGGGCTCGGCTTCCTTGAGGATTTCTGTGATGCGCTCGACATCGGTGCCAGCCAACTGCGCAAAAGTCGTGATGCCGGCGGCCTGAAGCACGCTCGATATCTTGGGTCCGATGCCCTCAATTCGCGTTAGATCGTCCGGCTCGGAGGGCGCAGGGGTCTCTGCCGGCGCTACTGCCTTTGCCTCTGCCGCTGCCTTCTTTTTGGCTGCCGCTGCCTTTCTCGCCTCTGTTGCCTTGCGCTTGGCCTCTGCTTTGGCTTGCCGGGCCGCCTCTTCGGTTTCGTAGTCGGTGGGGTGCAGATTGGCATAGTAAGTGACGGGGACCAGCAGGTCATCCAGATTGGCGAACAAGTCCCGGTCGCGGTTGGTGGTGACCATCTCATGTTGCTGATTCATCTTGATGGCGTCAAAGGGGCAGAACTCGGCGCAATAGCCGCACGACATGCAGATGGTATAGTCAATCCAGAACCCAGCGGGCTGTGGTTTGGGCCGGCCCTTCTCGTCCGTGGCCCGCTGGATCCAGATACACTGAGGCGGGCACACCCGGGCGCAGATACCACACGCAGTGCAGCGCGGATCGTCCTTGTTCTCCTCGTAGACCAGCATGGGGAGGAAGCGGAAATTTTCTGTGATCGCGCGCTTCTGTTCCGGGTACTGGATGGTGAACAGCCCCTTGCCGTCGATGGCCTGGTGTTTGTCCAGCCACTCCTGGCTATAGCGAGGCTCCCACGGCTTGCGATCGTAGACGTACGAATCAACAAAGTGGCGCATGGTGACGCTCAGGCCTTTTAGCAGTCCGAGTCCAAACATTAGCGATCCACCTCCCCCATCGTGGTGTCAATGCTACCCAGGATGACGATGGCATCGGCCAGCAAGTATCCGACCGACATGGCTTCCAGAGCGCCCAGGTTGACAAAGCTGGGCGCACGCACGTGGTAGCGATAGGGGCTGGTCCCCCCGTCGCTGACCAAGTAAAAGCCCAGTTCGCCCTTGGGGTGCTCCACGCGGCTGTAGGCCTCGCCCGCCGGGACCTTGGGGTTCCAGGGCTTTTTGCCAGCCTGGATCGGTCCGTTGGCCGGAATGCGATCGAGGGCCTGTATCAGGATCTTGAGGCTCTGCCGGGCCTCGGCGATGCGCTGCCGGTAGCGGTCGTACAGGTCACCCGTTTCGTAGGTGGGCACCTCAAAGTCGAACGAGTCATAGATGGAGTAGGGCTCTACCTTGCGGATGTCGTACTCCAGTCCGGCGGAGCGGATCAGCGGTCCGGTGACGCCAAAGCTGGCCATCTCCTGCCAGGTCATGGCCCCCACTCCCCGGGCGCGAGAGATAAAGATCTCGTTGTCGGTCAGCAATGTCTCGAATTCGTCGACCTTGCGCTCCAGCCGGTCCACCACCTTGCTGCATCGTTCCAGCCAGCCCTCGGGCAGATCGCGGGCTACACCGCCAAAACGGTAATAGTTGACCATCATCCGCGCCCCGGAGGCGTCCTCCCACAGGTCCAGCACATGCTCCCGCTCGGCAAAGGCGTAGAGCATGGGCGTCATCATCGCCCCTAACTCGTTGAAAAGAAAGCCCACAGCCAGGAGATGATTGATCGTCCGGGTCAGCTCGCCCATGATGACGCGGATATACTCGGCCCGCTCCGGCACTTCCAGGTCCATCATCTTCTCCACCGCCACCACGTAGCCAAAGTTGTTGTACATGGGGGAGAGATAATCCAGGCGGTCGGTGTAAGGGATGTTGCCGGTCCATAGGTTCCGCTCGCCGATCTTTTCGTGGTTGCGGTGCAGGTGGCCCACCACCGGGTAGACGCTGGTGATCGTCTCGCCCTGCAGGCCCACCACCATACGGAACACACCGTGGGTGCTGGGGTGATGAGGGCCGACGTTGAGCAGGATCTGGTCGGTCTGCAGGCCGTTGAGGCCAATCTTGCCGCCGGGCTGCACGTCAACCTCAGGCACAGGATCCCAGACCTCCGGGTCAAAATCCTGGGGATACTGGAGGTTGGCCCGCCAGCGGACCCGCTCCTCGGCGGAGCGGGGCTGGGGCTGTTGGGGAGCTGGCCAGCGGCTCTTGTAGGGCTTTTTGTCCTGCTCGTAGTAGGCCTCGTGCCAGTCCTTGCGCATGGGATAGCCCTCAAAGCCCTCCCACAGCAGGATGCGCTTCAGGTTCGGGTGGCCCTCGAACCGGATGCCGAACATATCCCACACTTCCCGCTCCTGGAAGTTGGCGCCTTTCCAGATGGGGCTTACACTGGGCACACGAGGGTCGGCCCTGTCGGGAACGCGAACCTTGAAAGGCAGACCCGGCCCCTGCAAGTCTGACCGAGTCGAGTAGACATTGTAGACCACCTCAAAGCGGTCAGGGTAGTCGGAGGCGGAGACGTGCGTGAGATAGTCAAAACCCATCTCGTCGCGCAGATGGGTCGCCACCGCCAGGAGTTGGCCGGCATCCATGACTAACCAACCCCCATCGCGGTCCACCACCGCTCCCGGAAAAGCTTCATTCAACTGGGCCTCTATGGCTCCCAAATCAATTGCCATGCTTCTCTCCCTTGCCACGTGGAAAGTACGTTTCTGAAGCCCCCACCTCAAAGCGGCGGAACCGTCACGGCTTGCCTGGGTTGGCCGCGATGGCTCCCCCGGCTCCCGCCGGGGGTTTTCAGACTGAATGGTTAAGCTGCTCCGGGATCCGCTGTCTCTTCAGTCGTTCCGGCCGCATCCTCTGCGGTTTGAGCTTCTGCGACCGCAGTCTCTGCGGCTACAGCTTCTTGGGCCGCAGCCTCTCGCGCCGCTGCGCTGATCTCGGGGATCTGGCGCGGGTCAACCAGGTCTGGGCCTCCCAGCAATGGGACCGGAACCTGAGGGATCGGGGCCTTGCGGTACCAGCGCACCTCTGTGATGAGCTCGTTCTGCATTTTGTCGTGGACGGCCATATAGCCCGTGATGAGACCCTCGGGTGTGGGTGGGCAGCCGGCCACGTAGACGTCCACTGGTAGAAACTGATCGATGCCAGAGACGACGTTGTAGCCCTCTTTGAACGGCCCGCCGCCGTTGGCGCAGGCGCCCATAGAGATGACATACTTGGGTTCCGTCATCTGGTTGTAGAGGGTCACGATCTTGGGGACCATCTTCTTAGTGACGGTGCCCGAGACGATGAGCAAGTCGGCCTGGCGAGGTGAGGCGCGCGCCAGGTCCATACCCCAGCGGCCGGTGTCAAAACGCGCAGCCGCTGCGGCCATGAACTCGATGGCACAGCAGGCCACCCCGAAGAACAGCGGCCACAGCGAATATTTCCGGCCCCAGCCATACGCCTGGCTCAACTTGGTAATAAAGACATTGCCCTTGAGTTCGTCGGGCACTGTGATGTCGTCACTCATGCTGCCACTCTCCTTTGAGCGATGATACACACATCCGAGAAGAAAGTCTTGCCAGATCTCACGCCGCCGCGCTGCCGGGCCTCGTGAGATCAGCCGAACGTGAGAGCCCGGCTTGCCACTCGGCGGACAAGCGTTGAGAAAGCGCCCCACATTATAGCCGCTTGTGCACTTTTTGTCAATTAACGGGAGTGTTTTCCCCTATGTGCCCTGTCGAGCGGAAAGGTCCGCCTCCAAACCCAGTTGTCAACGACACGGCCCCCCATCTTGCCGGGAGGCCGCTCTCAATCAGGTTGGACGGCTGACAGGCACGCTGCTACTCAGAGGCAGCGGGCCGCTCTTCCGCTGGCTCTTCCTGCATCGAAAGGCCGATGCCGGGCAACGCCTTGAGCGCCTGCATCAGATCGACGCCGGTCAGGGCTTCCAGTGTCGCAGGCACCTGGGCCACGATGTTGGTTATGTCGCCCGTGATCTTGGATGCGCCAGCCCCATCGCCCCCGCTGCTGATGATCACGATGCGGTCGGTCTGGGCCAGGGGCTGGGCGATAGCCCTGGCCACCTCGGGCAGTGCTTCGATGAGTTGCTGGATGATGGCCGCCTGGTTGTACATCTGCCAGGCCTCGGCCTTTTTCTCCATGGCCTCAGCCTCGGCAAAGCCCTGGGCTTGGATCACTTCAGCCTGGGCCAGACCCCTGGCCCTGGTAGCATCGGCCTCGCCTTCACCGCGCAGGCGCATCGCCTCGGCTTCACCGGCAGATTCGGTCTCGGTCTGGAACTTTGTGGCGTTGGCCAGTGTCTCGATGCGGTAGCGCTCTGCCTCGGCTGGCTTTTCGACGGTGGCCTCCAGCTCCCTGGCCCTGCGTTGGACCTCCTGCTCCTGGACCTCGATCTGCTTGTGCTTGGCCACGACCTCGATCTGCACCTCCTGGGCCATGATCTCCTGGTGGGTGATCTTTTCCTGGAGCGTGCGGGCGAGATCGGCTTCCACCTGGCGGCGGTTGACCTCTTCGTCGTAAGTGGCCTTCTCTACCGAGTAGTTCTTTTCTGCTGACGCGATCTTAGTCTCGGCCCTGTACTTGGCCGACTCGCCCTCCTGCCGCGCCTCGGCCGACTGGATGGTCGCGTCGCGGGCAGCGTTGGCCTGGGCGATGGTCGCATCTCGCTGGGCCTCGGCCTCACCCTTGGCAGCGTCGCGCTTGACCTCGGCGGTACGGGTGCGGCCCAAGGAGTCCAGGTAGTCCTTGTCGTCGCGGATATCCTTGATGACAAAGGACACGATCTCCAGCCCCATGTTGGCCATGTCAGTTCCCGACACCTCCAGCACCTTCTGGGCAAAGGCGTCCCGGTCCTTGAAGATCTCCTCGACAGTGAGCATGCCCAGGATGGCCCGCAGGTGGCCGGCCAGGGTCTCATGCGCAACATACACGATACCCTCGGGACCCTTGGATAGGAACTGCTCTGCGGCGGTAAAGATGGAGGAGTCTTCGCCCCGGACCTTGATCTGGGCTACGCCGTCCGTGCTGATCGGCACACCCTCTATCGTATAGACGTTGCGCACCTCCACCTCGATGGTCAGGATCTCCATGGAGAGGACGTCCACGCGCTCCAGGACCGGAATGATAAAGGTGCCGCCTCCCTTGAGCACCCGGAAGCCGACCCGTTCCTTTTTCCCCGTCACCGGGTTAATCATCTCCCGCCGCCGGCCGGAGATGACCAAGACCTGGTTAGGGCCGACCTTCTTATAGCGGCTGGCGTAAAACCCAGCCCCCACAAAGAACACAAACAGAATTCCGATTGCAACTAGGATCGATGTCCACGGCATTTTCCACACCCTCCTTCTAAGATCTTCATAGTCCCTGCGGACTGGGTCCGTTGCCCTCGTCTTCGGACTCGATCGACAGGGGTACCACCAATGCTTGGGCGCCGATGGTGCGCACGATCTTGACAAATTGGCCGCGGGGGATCGGCTTGCCGTCCACAGAGCGCGCCATGGAACTCATCCGCCCCGATTTGGTCCGATAGCTTACCTGGCCCGGCGTAGTTTCGCCGATGGGTACCGTCACCTCGCCGTGCATCCCGATAAGCTCCCCCCGGCGGAGCTCGCTCGATGCCTGCGAGCCGATGAGGAACCGGCTGTAGAAGATGAACATGAGTCCGGCAGAGGCCAGCGCGCCGACCATGGCCCACACCAGGCTCATCACCGGACTGGTACCAAAGAGCTGCAGGCACAGCACCCCGATCCCGCCAAACGTTGTGATGAAGGTGGAGATGGTGATGGGGCTGAGGGGCGAGACTGAGACGTCTGGGGCGTCTATGCCTGCGGCAGGGAGATCGGCTCCTCCGATATCGACGCCGGGGATGTCCACCTCGGGCATGTCAACGCTCGACAGGCCGCCGGTGACGACGATAAAGAGCGCGTAGCCGACCCCAAGAAAGAACAAGGCAAAATACACGCATTGGAGGCTATCCAGGCTCAGTTGTGGCATAGGACCTCCTCGCTCAGCTTCCTAGCACTCACCCCACGACCTCATTATACCACCACCAGGGCAAACCTACAACTACACCCCAAGTATATGCTAGGCGGGAAGCCAGCGCATGACGCATTCCTGACTGCCATCTGACTGGGGCGCGCTGCGCATTTCGTATTGCGTGTTGCATAGGTGTCCAATTCCAGCAAGTCACAACCGACTGCGATACGTTTCTCTCCTCACTCCTGTATACTGCACTCGACAGAACAAATTCTACGGCCGGAAGGGGCTCGGGTGAAGGTAGTAGATGCCAGATGCCAGGACAGTTGACAGGTAGGTGAATATGGACTAGACTGTACCAAAGCACAACCTTGGCCCTCTGATAACGTACGTCTCTGGAAAAGGCAGCGAAAGTGAATCGCGCCATCGCTCTTGCACTTGGTCTCGATACCCCTGCCTTTTGGTGATCTATCACATCCAATCATCCGCACGCACCCAGGCTAGACGCTGTGCTGGATTGGGCCCACCAAGGTCTGAAGCCACAGCGATGTGACGGTCCCAGCGGCTTGGCGGTGTGTGGACCAGCAGGCACATGGGCAGAGAGGAGCGACATGACAGAATTCTCGCTTGAGGGAAAGGTAGCACTGATCACCGGCGCGTCGCGGGGCATCGGGCGGGCCATTGCCCTACGCTTCGCCCAGGCAGACGCCAGAGTGGTCGCGAGCAGTCGCAAGCTGGAGAACGTGCAGACCGTTGCAGACGAGATCATCGCCGCGGGCGGGCAAGCCCTTGCCGTCCAGGCCCACGTGGGCCGGCCCGATGATGTGACGGCACTGGTGAACCGGACGCTAGAGGCCTATGGCCAGGTGGACATCGCGGTTAACAACGCAGCCACCAACCCCCATTTTGGCCCGCTGCTTACCGCCGACGAAGGCCAGTGGGACAAAATCCTCGACACCAATACCATGGGGTGCGTCCGAGTGTGCAGGGCCGTGGTGCCGCACATGGAAGCCCAGGGTGGGGGCAAGATCATCAACCTGGCCTCCGTCGCTGGGCTGCGCCCGTCGCCCGGCATGGGGGTCTATGGTATCTCAAAAGCCGCCATCATCATGCTTACGCAGGTGCTGGCCCTGGAACTGGGACCGGCCAACATCCAGGTCAATGCCCTTGCCCCGGGCGTGATCAAGACCCGCTTTAGCCAGTTGCTGTGGCAGACGCCTCAGATTTCCGAGCCGGTCCTGGCCCGCCTGCCGTTGGGTCGCTTTGGCGAGCCGGAGGACGTGTCCGGCCTGGCCCTATACCTGGCCTCGCCTGCCTCGAATTACGTCACTGGCGCGGTGTTCCTGGTGGACGGGGGCATGAGCGTGGCCCCGATGGTGGGATGAAGGTGGGTGCCGCAGCGACAGTTGCGGCTGCATCCGTAGTCGCGGTTGCAGCCATAGTTGCGGCTGCATCCAAGGCTGTTTCACATCTTGGGCACAACTTGAAGACATTTAAAGGAGGACTGGATGAGTACACCAACGATTAAACAGACGTACCGTCATGCTTCTGTGCGGAACTACAAGCCCGATCCGGTTCCGGCCAGCCTGGTTGAGACCATCGTAGCCGCCGGTCAACGGAGCTCGACATCGTCGAACTTGCAGACCTACAGTGTCGTGGCCGTGACGGAGCTAGAGAAGAGAATGCACCTGGCTGAGCTATGTGGCGACCAGAAGCAGATCGTCCAGGCCCCTGTCTTTATGGCGTGGTGTGCCGATCTCAGCCGGCTGGATAGGGTATGCCAACAGCGCGGCTACCGGCTGGTGTCGGATTATGTAGAGAGTTTCCTGGTGGCAGCGGTGGATGCGGCCATCGCCATGCAGACGGCTGCTCTGGCGGCGGAGTCACTGGGGCTGGGGATGTGCTTCATCGGTGCCATCCGCAACCAACCGGAAGAGGTGATCGCCCTGCTGGAATTGCCCCGCCTGGTATTCCCCCTCGCCGGGATGACCCTGGGCTGGCCTGCTGTCGAACCGTTCATCCGGCCTCGTCTACCCCTGAAAGCAGTCCTCCACTGGGAACAGTACGACCCGGTCGGGGAAGCTGAGGCCCTGGCGGAGTATGATCGGGCCATGATCGAAACCGGCATCTACCACGGACGCCAGGTGCCAACACCTGGCGTCGAGGGGGAAGTCGAAGACTATGGTTGGCAGGAACACTCGGCCCGGAGAGCCTCAGAGCCATCACGCACGACGCTACGCAATACACTGCGCAAACAGGGGTTTGCGTTGGAATAGATGCCACGCCCAGGAGGCACTCGAAAAGACAAAGATGCCGCTACAGGCCGAGGTCGGCTTCTGGCTCCCGCCGGACCACAGACGGGGCCTGTGCTCGGACTGTGATTCACGCCGGCTGGGCGCGGTGTAAGGCCGGCTTTCCGGACTCCGAGGTCCACATCCCGCCAACCGTTGCCCTGGACAACGCTATGATCCTCATTGGGCGCACAGCCGGTTCGCGAGTTCCATCCGAAATCAAAGTCGGAGAGACTGTGATCTGCACCGCACAGGTTGAGTATGGGCTCGTGATCGAATGGCATGTCCCGTATTCAGACACCGACCGGGTGAAAAAATGCCCGGGGCCAGATCGCAGGCAGGGATCTCGTCGTCCCCTCGAGGTGGAGCGCTCGGAGCACCGACCGGCTCGGTGCAGCGCGGCCTTTGGAGGCGCTGACCAGCAGCCGCATCGCCTGTGGGCGGATGTCCATGCCTACAATGGCGGCTCGGCCAGACGGATGATCTTTGGTTCGGTCTCCCGCCAGCTCATCTCCGACAGTCCTAGCTTGCGCTGCAGGCGCTCAGAATCCATCCGCGCCCGGTAGTCGCGGACAGCGCAGGTCCAGCGCAGCATCTCAAAGGACAATCCATCTGGCAGATCGGCCTGCTTGGCGACGCCGGTCAGCACGTATTCCAGGTTGCGGGCCGTGCAGGGGAAGAGAAACCCCTGGGGCTCGTAGACCTTCCGGTACTCGGCCAGCGTCTGCGTCCAGCCGGGGGGTAAGCGCAGGCGCCGCTCCTTGTACTGCAACCTCGGCTTGTCATACCGGATGTGAACCACCGACCCAGCCGGGTTCGAGGTGTCGATGTGCGAGAGCTTGATGGCCATGCACTCCTGCTTTTTGATGCC
>CBDUWJ010000028.1:0-12472 GCA_965370895.1 uncultured Anaerolineae bacterium
GGAACCGGAACTCCGAACGATGGCCTGCTGATCCAGGCAGAGGCTCTCACCCAGCGGAGCAAGTTTGAAGAGGCGGCTGCCGTCTACAAGGAATTAGTGCGCCAGACCCCCAGTGACCCCCGGCCGGAGGTCGGCTGGGCCTGGGCCTTGATTCTCGACCACGAGGCCGACGAAGCCCTGGTGCACGCCCGCCGGGCAGCGGAGCTGGATGTCGATAGTGCCGACGCGGCAACCGTATTGGCCCGGGCCTATGCTGAAACAGGGGACGAGGTTTCAGCCTTGGTAGCAGCTCAGAAGGCAGTACTGCTTGATCCCGGCAGCGCCAAAGCCCACGCTGTCCTGGCCGAGGCAACCATGATCAATGGTCAGGACCCTGCAGCACTAGCCGTGGCAGTTGACGAGGCCAATCTGGCCCTGTCCCTGGACGCCAATGACGCGAACGCACATCGCATCCGCGGCTGGCTCTATCAGGTAGCAGACAATGACATGGGACGGGCTGTCGGCGAGCTGCAGTCCGCTGCTGGCCTACAGCCTGAGCTTTGGCTGCGCCGCCATGAACTGGGTCTGCTTTTGCTCAGGGCCGAAGGCTACAGCGCCCCAAACCTTGGCGTCGCCATCCTCGCTTTTCAGGAAGCCCTGGGGCTGCGTCCCAAAGCGGTGACATACACCGCCATGGGCGAAGCCCATTACCGGTTGGGACAGTATGACCAAGCCAAGGCTGCGCTGCAGCACGCACTCACGGCAGGAACGGAGGACTCTGATGGGTCCATCGCTGGCACCTATGCCCTGATGGCGGCTACCAACGCCTACATGGGACTGTGTGACGAGGCCAAGACCTACTATGAGCAGGCTCTGGCTCTGGACCCCACCAATCCCCACGCGCTAGAAGCCAAGGATGTCTGCGAGGGAGCGGGACCGCGGCCCAGCCCCTCGCCCACGACTGCCGGTTCCACTTTGCCCCCACCCGTCACCACAGCCCAGCCTACCACGGAGACGACCAGGTCGCCGCCCCCAGCAGCCCTCAGCGGGCGGATCGCCTTCCCTGTGTGGAACAGGGAGGGAGGCAGGTACGATACCTACGTGGCCCATGCGGATGGCAGCGGTCGCCACCTGGTCGTCGAGGAGATGCACCAGCCAGCCTTCAGCCCCGACGGCAAGTGGCTGGCCGTGAACGGCGCAAGGCCAGATCACATGAACCTGCTGATTGTGCGTCCCGATGGTAGTGAGCTCAAGAGAATCACCGACTTTATGGAGGACAAGTTGCCCTCATGGTCGCCGGACAGCAAGGGTGTTGTCCTGGCGACAACCCGGGACCAGCCCGGTCGTCCCAAGCGGATATACGTAATCGATGACGTGCTTTCTATTGGCCGTTCGCAGAAAGGTCGCTTACTGGCTTCTGGTGACAAACCGGTGCAAGGCGAGTATCCCACCTGGATGCCCAATGGTCGGATTGTGTACCAGGGCTGCGACTATACGCTCACTCCGCAACAGTGTGGGCTGTTTACGATCTCTGCAATTGGCGGGGCTTTTCACCAGTTGACCCACGACGGTAGGGATACCGCACCGGCCGCCTATGGCGGCCGGACTGCCTTTATGTCCAGCCGTGATGGGAACTGGGAAATCTACGTCGTGAACGATGATGGTTCGGGGATAAAGCGGCTTACCAACAGCGATGCGCACGACGGCCTGCCCACATGGTCGCCCGATGGAAAGACCATTGCCTTCGTCTCAAACCAGGGTGGGACCTGGGCTGTCTGGGCCATGAGTCCGAATGGCACCAACCGCCGAAAGCTGTTCGACATCGGCGACGGAGGGCTGGCATTCGAGTGGCAAACCGAGCGGATCAGTTGGGGGCCGTAGCAGCGCCATGTGGTGAGGTGAGCATAATGACTGGGCCTGGCAATCGGAGTCGGGCTCGGGCGTCCAAGTTGCACACCTGGGATCTTTGAGGCCAACTCCCACGTACAGCCGGCCTTCACCCATCAACCAGTCTGCCAGGCGATCGACGCCGCCCTGCACCCGGCGAAGAACCTACTCACCTGGTATCGGCCGGTTTAGGCGCACCAGTTCGATGCGACGGGCATCGGTGTCGTAGAGGGCATAGGCAGCCCAGCCACCGTCCTCGGGCAAGCCCACACTGCCCACGCCTACCAGGTAGCGCTGATCTGCATCGACGTTGACTGCCCTTGCCCGCACTCGCTGCAGCCGATTCGCCGGTTCCCAGCACCAAATGGCCTGATGGTGGGTGTGGCCATGGAACAGGACCGCCTTGCCGGCCATCTCCAGCTCGGCGAGGGCCTGCCACCTCTGGTCCTCGTTCATGAGGTAGGGAAAGAGGCTCTGCCACGATGCCGTTCCCCCCGCACGCGTGGGGGGCGTCGCCCTGAGCCAGTTGCCAAAGTCCTCGACATTGTGCAACCCCTCAGGCCACCAAGGCGCGGCGTGGACCGCCAGAAAGCCGTTCTCCACAAGGAGTGGAGGCCATCCCCGGACCCAGGCCCGGTTTTCGGGCGCCAAACGCCTCCAGCCAGACACCTCATAGTTGCCAAAGACAGCGAGCGCTCCGGCATGGCGGAGTAGGGCCAAGCAGTCGTCGCCACCCACGTCACCCAGGCTGATGATTCGGTCCACACCCCGCACCCTGGCATCGGCCAGCACAGAGGCAAGCTGGCGACTACGTCCGTGTACGTCGGAAAGAAGAATGTAGCGCACCGTCTGCTCCGTTTCGATCACCTATATCTATGGGATTGTAGCAGCAAAATGCTCAAAAGTGAAGCTAGCATAGTTGGCACGTCGTGCCGAAGCCCTGCAGGTCTACAGGGCCACTCTTGAGCACGTTTTGACAAACAGGACGGACTGTGTTAAACTTGACCATCAGCGTGGGCAAAGGCTGCTTCGTCGCTGGGGACCGAAGCACCGGGATACACCGTCGTGTCGAACAAGGCAGGGAGTCCTGTCGCATGCCTAGTGACTATGTACCGATTCTGATCTTTGCGATAGTGGCCGTGGTTCTATCGGCCATCGCCGTTCTGGTACCGGCACTTTTTGGCCCCAAACGCCCCACAGACGTCAAACTGGCCCCCTACGAGTCGGGCAAGCTGCCCATCGGGCCAGCCCGCAAGCGGTTCCCGATCCAGTATTACCTCTTTGCCGTCCTGTTTATCCTCTTCGACATCGAGATCCTCTTTCTTTTTCCCTGCGCGGTCGTGTACAGAGACTTTGCACCCCGGCTGGGGGCACTGTTGGAGGCGGGGGTATTCGTCTCGATTCTGTTGCTGGGATTGGTCTACGTGTGGAAAAAGGGGGGATTGGAATGGGACTAGAAACCGCCCTGCCCGAGAACATGGTCGTAACCACGACCCTTGAGAAGCTAGTGGACTGGGGCAGGGGCCGGTCGCCCTTTCCCTTTCTCTTTGGCCTTGCCTGCTGCGCCATTGAGATGATGGCCGCCGGCGGACCTCGACACGACATCGCCCGCTTTGGGGCAGAGGTCTTTCGCGCAAGTCCCCGGCAGGCAGACGTGATGATCATATCCGGGCGCGTTTCGCAAAAGATGGCGCCTGTGGTCAAGCGCCTCTACGAACAGATGCCCGAACCCAAGTGGGTACTCGCTATGGGCGCGTGCGCTTCGTGCGGCGGACCGTTTGAGAACTATGCTATCGTCCAAGGGGTTGACAAGCTGATCCCGGTGGATGTGTATATCCCCGGCTGCCCGCCCAGACCCGAGGCGCTACTCTACGCTATCACCAAGCTTTATGAGAAGATTCAAAGCGAGAGGTTCAGTGACTATAGGTGATGCGTGAGGCGCGAAACATAGTGCGTGCATGAAATGATGGAAAGTGATGAGGGAGGTCAGAAACTGACAGGCGTCCAGAAACTGCGACGCACGTTTCCCCAGGCAGTGCTTGACGTCAGCGACTTTCGGGGGGAGACCACTGTCGCTGTCCGTGCGCCCGACATCCTGCCCATCTGTCAGTTCCTGCGCGACGATCCAGACCTGGCGTACGACCTTTGCCTATTTGTCAGCGCCATAGATCAATTGGAACTGGGCCCCCCACCAGGGGCCTCACCACGCTTCGTGGGCGTGTACCAGCTCTACTCCCTGAAACACCACCGCCGGCTGCGGCTCAAGATCCCCCTTCCGGGAGCTCAGCCCACAGCGGACAGTGTAACTTCGATCTGGCGGGCAGCCGACTGGCACGAGCGGGAGATCTTTGACCTTTTTGGCATCCACTTCAGGGGTCACCCGGAACTGCGCCGCATCTTGATGCCCCACGATTGGGTGGGCCATCCATTGCGCAAGGACTACGGCATGGGGGCCGGAGGGTACTCCAGTGGGGCCGGAGGGTACTCCGGTGAGGCCGGGACGTACTCCGGTGAGGCCGGGACGTACTCCGGTGAGCCGGTGCAGTTCACGTTCAACCTTGATGACCCAGCATTGGCCGATCTTGGCCAGCAGACGATGGAGGCACCGACCATGGCATCGGACGTGCCGCCCTGGTTCAGCGGGCGCAGCGACACGATGCTGCTCAACATGGGGCCTCAACATCCCGCCACCCACGGCGTGTTGCGCGTGGTAGTAGAGCTGGACGGAGAGCGCATCGTCAACGCCGCCCCTGATATCGGCCACCTCCATTCTGGCTTTGAGAAGACGGCCGAGCAGTGCACCTATCAGCAGTTCGCCGCCTACCCCAGCCGCATGGACTATGTAGCAGGCATGTCCAACGATCTGGCCTACATCCTGGCCGTGGAAAAGCTCTTGCAGGCCCAGGTGCCGCCCCGCGCTGACGTTATCCGGGTCATTTTGCTCGAATTGCAGCGCCTGGCAGCCCACCTCATCTGGATTGGGACACAAACCCTCGACCTGGCGGGTACCATCCACGCGCTCCTGCAATATGCCTTCCGCGAACGGGAGATGATCCTGGACATATTTGAGATGGTGTGCGGGGCACGGATCACCACCAATTACTTTACCACCGGCGGCCTGCGCTGGGACGTGCCCCCGGCCTTTGCTCCGCAAGTTCGCGAGTTCGTGGACCTGTTTGATCAACGGTTGCGGGAGTACGAGGTCCTGTTGGCAGACAACCCGGTGTACCGCTCGCGGCTGGAGGGCATTGCCGTGATCGAAGCCGAGCAGGCTATTGGGTTGGGTTGCACCGGGCCGGTATTGCGCGGGACTGGCATTGGCTACGATGTGCGCCGGCACGCGCCCTACTGCGGCTACGAGGAGTATGATTTTGAGGTACCGACCCAGCCCGAGGGCGACGCCTTCGCCCGCTTCAGGGTGCGCCTGGAAGAGATGCGGCAGAGTATGCACATCATCCGCCAGGGGCTGGACAAGCTGGCAAAGATCGGTCCCGGTCCGGTAAAGGATCCCAACCGCAAGATCTCCCTGCCGCCCCGTGAGGAGTTGGAGACCAGCATGGAGGCAGTGATCCATCATTTCAAACTGGTCACCGAGGGTTTTTCGCCGCCAGTAGGTGAGGTGTATGCTAGTGTAGAGAATCCCAAGGGTGAACTGGGTTTCTACCTGGTGTCGGACGGAGGGCCCAAGCCCTACCGCTGCAAGATCAGGGGACCATCCTTTTCGAACATCTCGGCCCTGCGCGTCATGGCACCGGGCAGCATGTTCTCCGACATGGTATCGATGATCGGCAGCATTGACATTACACTGGGGGAAGTAGACAGGTAGCCGGCGGACCGGACGTCCGCAGAACCAGGTAGTCAGACACACGTCTGTGCGCGCCGACCCAGAGGCCGGCTGAAAGAGACCTTGGAATTTGGTAGACCGTTGTCGCTGCACACTGGTTAGCCAGCACTTGGTTTGCCCGACCAGAGTGTCTTGAAGGGCATGTCATCGGAGGAAGTAGTGCTATCGGCAGAGTCCAAGGTGGACATTCAAAGAATCCGAGACGAATACCCTGATCCGCAGTCCGCCCTTCTGCCAGCGCTCTACCTGGCCCAAAGCGACTGCGGGGGCTGGCTGCCAACAGAGGCTCTTGACGAGGTTGCGGCGGTGATGAAACTGCCAGTGACGCTAGTCGCGGCAGTGGCCAGTTTCTACACCATGCTCCACCGAAAGCCGGTGGGCCGGCATCTGATCCAGGTGTGCACCAACATCTCCTGCTCGCTGATGGGCGCGGAGCCTCTGCTGGCGCACATTGGGAGCAAGCTGGGGATCAAACCGGGTGAGACGACCACAGACGGGAAATTCACTCTCCTGGAGGTCGAGTGTCTGGGCTCGTGCGGCACCGCTCCGATGATGCAGGTGGATGACAGATACTATGAAGACCTTACCGAGAAGAAGATAGATCAGATCCTGGCGAATCTGACGTAACGGAGGCGAGAGAATGAGTCAGCATCTTGGATTAGAAGAAGCCCTGGACATTGCGATGGATACCGAACTCAAAGCCCACGCTTTCTACGCGCAGGCGGCTGTCGAGGTCCAGGACCCGCATGGCCGCGACCTGTTAGGCCGGCTGGCTGCCTTTGAACAGTACCACTATGAACAATTGGCCAAGTTGGCTCGGTCGCTGCAAGAGGATGGCCAATTCATCGAATACGAAACGAGGGTGGTGTCCGACTTTCAGCCGGCCGGCAATCTTGCCCCCATGGCCGGCGGCGGCGAGACAGCGGGAACCCTATTGGACGAGTTGAAGAACGTAGCTGGCATCCTCAGCAAGGCGATTGCGAACGAAAAGGTGGCAGGCGAGCGCTATCGGGTGCTGGCTGAGGAGACGGCCGATCCCCAGGGACAAGACATGTTCCGCAAACTGGCCAACGAGGAGATGATCCACCAGCGCATCTTGGAGGACGAGTTCTTCAGCCTCAGCAACAAGGGTGTCTGGGGTTGGTCGGGAATGTACGGCGAATAGCCAATGCCCAGTGTCGAGTAGCGAGAAACCAGGAGTAGGGGTGCAGACCAGGATACTGTTGCACAACGTCGGGATACCAGACTCCCACGACATAGATACCTACGTCGAACGGGGTGGCTACCGCGCGCTGAAGCAGGCTCTGAAGGAGTACCAGCCCCAGGAGATCACCCAGATCATCCTCGAGTCGGGCCTGCGGGGGCGAGGCGGCGCCGGGTTCCCGGCCGGCCGCAAGTGGATGTTCCTGCCCGAGGGTGTGTACCCTCGCTACCTGGTCTGCAATGCCGATGAGGGCGAACCAGGCACCTTCAAGGACCGGGTCCTGATGGAGCACGATCCTCACGGCGTGATCGAGGGGATCATCATCTCCAGCTATGCCTGCAAAGTGGCCCACGCCTTTATCTACATCCGGGGCGAATATGACCTGAGCTACCAACGATTGCGCAAGGCCATCGACCAGGCATGCGAGCGGGGCTATCTGGGTGAGAACATCCTGGGCAGCAACTACCATCTGGAACTGAGCATTCTTCGCGGCGCGGGCGCCTACATCTGCGGCGAGGAAACGTCGCTGCTCTCCTCGTTGGAGGGAGAGCGGGGCCATCCCAAGCTCAAGCCACCTTTTCCGGCAGCAGAGGGGCTCTATCGCAAGCCGACGATCATAAACAACGTCGAAACGCTGTTCAACGTCCCGTTCATCGTCGCCAACGGTGCCGACTGGTACCGGCAGTGGGGCACCGAGCGCAGCCCGGGGCTGAAGCTGTTCTGTGTATCCGGCCACGTCGAGCGTCCTGGGACCTATGAGCTTCCCATGGCCACGCCGATGCGCGAGCTAATCTACGAGGTTTGCGGGGGACCGAAGGATAGCATCCCGCTCAAGGCTATCATTCCCGGTGGTTCGTCCACGCCGATGATGCCCGCCAGCGTGGCGATGGAGACCAACCTGGACTATGAATCCCTGTTCGAAGCTGGTTCGATGCTGGGCTCTGGGGCAGTCATTGCCATCAACGAGCAGACCTGCATCGTACAGACCACCCAGCGCCTGGCTGCATTCTACCGTCATGAGTCGTGCGGCAAGTGCATCCCCTGCCGAGAAGGCACCGACTGGATGTACAAGATCTTGCAGCGCATCGAGGGTGGCCAGGGACGTATGGAGGATCTGAGTCTGCTGTTGGACATCTGCGACAACATCGCAGGCAAAAGCTTCTGTCCGCTGGGCGACGCGGCTGTGGGACCGGTGCTGAGCAGCATCGATCACTTCCGCGAGGAGTACGAGTTCCACGTCCGTGAGAAACGGTGTATGGTGGGTGGCTAGTTCAAGCTTGATTCGCGAGGATTCCTGTTGATGATGGACCGTTCGGTTGGCAGCCCCATGTATAAGCTTACCATGGACGGGCAAGAGGTCACGTGCCCGGCCGGCTTTACGGTTTACGAAGCGGCCAGCGCTAACGGCATTCACATCCCCACCTTCTGTCATCACGAAAAGCTGGTGCCGGTGGGCGCCTGCCGCATGTGTCTTGTCGAGATCGAGGGTGCCCAGGGACTGCAGACCTCTTGCACGACCCCGGTGCGGGATGGCATGGTCGTCAAGGTCCACACCTCGCCAGCGGCGGTCAAAGCCCGCAAGGCCAACATCGAATTCTTGCTGACCAACCATCCTCTCGACTGCCCAGTGTGCGATAAGGGTGGTGAGTGCCCGCTGCAGAACCAGGCCCTGCTGGACGGACCAGGCCAGAGCCGGTACATTGAGGAGAAGCGTCATAAGAGCAAACGTCACCCTTTGAGTGAGCTGATCGTGCTGGACCAGGAGCGGTGCGTGCTCTGCTGGCGCTGCTTTCGCTTTCTCGACGAGTGGGCTGACAACCACGAATTGGACCTTTTTGGTCGGGGGGCCGATACGCGCATTGACACCTTCCCGGGACGCCCCTTGAGCAGCAAGTGGCAGGGCAATACCATAGACATCTGTCCAGTGGGGGCCCTCACCAGCCGCGTCTTTCGTTTCGAGGCACGGGTGTGGGAACTGGCGGACACGCCCAGCGTCTGCCCGATGTGCTCTGTAGGCTGCAACCTTGTGCTCGGAATCAAAAACAACAAGCTGAGGCGTATCACACCCCGTGAGAACATGGAGGTCAACGACGTTTGGATCTGTGACAAAGGCCGCTTTGCTCACAGTTTTGTCGACCATCCGGACCGACTTGAGACGCCGCTGATCCGCCGCAACGGTCAACTGGAACCGGCCACCTGGGACGAGGCGCTTGATCACATTGTCCAGCGCTTGGGCCAGGTTATCCAGGACCCCGGGCCACAAGCGATCGCGGGCCTGGGGTCCACGCGGGTTACAAACGAGGCCAACTACCTGTTCCAGCGTTTCATGCGAACGATCGTTGGCAGCAACAATATCGATCATCTGGGGCGGATGCCGACTGGGGCTACCCCGCTGAGGTCTTTGCCCGACCTGGAGTACAAGGATGTCATCCTTCTGCTGGGCTTTGATCCCAGCAGTGAAGCGCCGCTGGTTGAGATGTGGATCAAAAAAGCGGTGCTGCGCCATGGGGCCACCGTGTTGGTTGCCAACCCGCGACGGATCGACCTGGCTGGTTACAACGGGCCGTGGCTGGGCTATCGCCCCGGTAGTGAGGTGGCCCTGGTGAACGGCATGGCTCGGGCCATCCTCGACGCCGGTTTGGAGAGCTCAACGATCCGGGTGACCAATATGGGGGACTTTCGGGCGTGGCTGAAGCCTTACAGCCCCCAGCATGTGGAACGGATGGCTGGTGTAGCGGCCGAGACGCTGCAACAGGCTGCTCAGTCGCTGGCTCGAGCTGAGCGCCCGATCGTGCTCTATGGACCGGGTTGGGTACAGGAGCCGATCCGGGGATCGGAGGCAACCGCAGCTAATCTCAACGTGTTGGCCAACCTGACCCTCTTGCTGGGCGGCATAGAAGCTGGCTATGTGGCCAAAGACAACAACACCTTGGGTGCGCTGGAGATGGGCGTAGTGCCCGACCTCTACCCCGGCGGCCAACCTATCAAACGTATCAAAGATGCCCGTATCGAAGATAGGCCTGCGCATACCCGGGTCCGCAGCCGTTTGGCCGGTCTCTGGGGAGGCAAACTCTCACCGGTGGAAGGGCTCGATTTCGACGGCATGCTGGTCGCGGCCCGGGAAGGCAGCCTCCAGGCACTGTGGATCATGGGTGCCGATCCGGCCCACGACTGCCGGGTGGCCAACCGGCTTGCCGGCGATGCTCTGGGCCGGATCCCATTCTTGCTTGTCCAGGATCTATTCATGACCGATACCGCCTCGCTGGCTGAGGTCGTGTTGCCCACTGCCAGCTTTGCCGAAACTGCCGGGTGCTATACCAATCTAACGGGTCGATGGCAGGCGATCCGAGCCGCAAAGCGTCCGCCCGGCCAAGCTCGGCCGGACTGGTGGATCATTGTCGAGCTGGCGAAACGGATGTTGGACGACAAGCGGCAGAGGGCGCGGACGGAAGTCCGTTGGGAATTTGCCACCGACCCTGGGTCTGCACCAGCCGACGTCCTGAGCGAGATCTCCAAGGTATTGGGCAACCAGGGTCCAGGCTATCGGGGTTTGGACTATGCCGCCATGGGTAACGGGGGCTGGCAGCGCCCTTTGACGCAGTCGACAGTCCAGAGGGCCTTTGTCCATACGGAGGCCGACGCGTCAACCCTATTGGGGGACACCCCGCGCGACCCCGATTATCCACTGACCCTGGTACCTGGGCGGCTACTGTATGACCGGGGGACGCTGCTGCGCTGTTCGGAGAGGATTCAGAACCTGGTGCCCGATGCCCTGGTAGTGATCCATCCATCTGACGCGAAAAAACTGGATGTGGCCGACGGCGACGATGTGTCGGTCGTTTCGACCGAGGGGCGGCTCGGACTCACCGTGAAAGTCAGCGACGAGATCGTGCCGGGTGTAGCCTTTGCCCCGCAGAACCTGAGCGACGCTCCCTTGAGCGTGCTGTTCACTGATCGAGGGGCGCTGCCCCAGGTGAGGATCGTCAAATGAAGCCCAAACCCTCACCTGGTCATTGGACATTGGACGTTGGACCAATCACGGAAGATCCGTTAGGAGATCGTGATGGACGCGTACTCTCAGTACGACGTGACTGATCTCTGGATCCCCATCATCAAGGCCGTTGTAGTGGTGCTCGCCTTGCTGGCAGGCGGTGCCTATATGACCTTGGGGGAGCGTAAGATCTGTGCCCGGTTCCACGTGCGCTACGGCCCCAACATGGCCGGGCCTTTTGGCCTCCTCCAGCCGCTGGCCGACGCGGTAAAAGCGATCTTCAAGGAAGAGATCATCCCCAGTCACGTGGACAAGGTCATCTACCTGATGGCTCCGGGCATCTCATTCGCCGCGGTGTTGATCACGTTTGCTGTGATCCCCTTTGGGCCGCAGGTGGACCTCTTTGGGAAACAGGTGGGACTGTGGATCGGCGATATCGAGGTCGGACTGCTCTACCTGATGGCCATTGCTGGGCTGGGCAGCTACGGCGTCGTGCTGGGAGGCTGGTCTTCGAACAACAAGTACTCGCTGCTGGGCGCACTGCGGGCCGCGGCGCAAATGATTAGCTACGAGTTGCCGATGGGCATAGCGCTGTTGGCCGTGGTGCTCATCGTCGGCAGCCTCAATCTGCGTGCGATTGTGGACTTTCAAGGCGGCTGGCCGCTCATCGCTTTGCAGCCGGTCGGGTTCCTCCTGTTCCTCATCGCCATCCTCGCGGAGGGCAACCGCTCGCCCTTTGACCTGCCCGAAACGGAAAACGAGCTCGTCTCGGGCTTTATGACCGAATATGGCGGCATCAAGTTCGCCCTCTACTTTATCGCCGAGTACACGGCGATGGTGGTCAACAGCGCCATCGTTACCACGGTTTTCCTGGGCGGCTGGAAGTGGCCTGCGGTGATATCGGATCTGCACCCGCTGGCAGGTGTGGCACTGTTCCTGGTCAAGGTGCTTTCTGTTCTATTCCTCTTCGTCTGGATCCGGACCGCCGTACCGCGGGTGCGTTATGATAAGTTTATGCGTTTCTGCTGGAAGTTCATGGTGCCGCTAGCGCTGGCCAACCTGGCAGTGACTGCTGTAGTGGTGGCATTGGTGTGATCGAATATCCAGTATCCAATCCCCAAGGTCTGTTCGCGTACAGATATTGGATGCCAGGTATTGGGCATAGGTACCAGGGACAAAGCACATGCTGAGGGACTCGATCGTCGGTTTGTGGCAGATTCTCCGCGCAATGGGCGTGACGCTCAAGTATTTCTTTACCAAGCCGGTCACCGTCCAGTACCCTAAGGAACCGGTCAGGCTCTACCCCCGTTTTCGGGGGCGGCACGAGCTGCTGCGCTACGAGGACGGGCCATACAAGGGGTTGGAACGATGCATCGGCTGTGCGTTGTGCGCGGCCTATTGTCCTACCCAGTGTATCTACGTAAAGGCCGGGGAGAACGCCGGTGAGGCCGGGGAGAACACCGGTGAGGCCGGGGAGAACGCGGACGCTGGGGGCGCAGGGCAGCCGCAGAATCCGACGGAGGCCATACAACGATCGCCGGGTGAACGGTATGCCGAGATCTATGAG
>CBDUWJ010000029.1:0-12284 GCA_965370895.1 uncultured Anaerolineae bacterium
AAAAGCCATCTATCAGCAAGTGGCTGTGGTCAGACCGACTGGCGCTTGTGTCCTGAATGCAATTGTGGTATAATCTGGCGAGAGTACGCGGACGCCTCCGCCGGAGGGGAGGTTGTCCGAATCGCGGTCGGACCGTTGGATGAAGGGCGGATATCGAGCGACGATCGGTTGCTGGAGAGGAGCAAACGATGATCAAGGTCACCATTGACAGTGTCCGGGCCAGTTTGCTATCCCAACATCGGGTGGTGGTCCTCAAAGAAGAGGGAATGGAACGCTACTTGGCTATCTGGATCGGGCCATACGAGGCCGACGCCATCACCATCAAACTCCAGGGCGTAGAGGTCGCCCGGCCGCTGACCCACGACCTCGTGCAGCAGAGCATCGCCAAGCTGGGCGCTACGGTTTCTCACATCCTGGTGAACGACCTACACGACGACACCTTTTACGCCCGTGTCGTCATGGATCGTGATGGAGAACGTATCGAACTGGACTCGCGTCCCAGTGATGCTATTGCCCTGGCCGTCCGGGTCCAGGCTCCGGTCTTTGTCAGCGAGTCGGTGATGGAGCGGGCTGGGGTGGTGCCCGACGAGGAGATCGATTTGGATGCACTGACCCCTGAGGAAGAGGAGAAACTGGCGCCATACAAGGACTTTATCGAGGGATTGGACCTGGGAGATCTGAGCGAATAAGCTCAACTAGCACACGCGGCCGGTCCGCGGGCTTTGCAGCCGGTCAACCTGTTCGACCAAGTTGCGCCAATGTTCGGACCACCTGCCGTTCCCGGCAGGCGTCAGTAGCTATCGCTACTGGGTATTGGGAACAGTTACAGGCAGGGCTCCTGCTCGATGGCATCCCGACTCTCCGGAGTGGGCGCTGGCAGGGGCCCGTTTTGTACGAAGGATGAAATAGCAGACACGCCGGCCGGGCGTGCTTTCTTCAGAGGACCAACTGCTGGACACGAAGGGCGTGAATTGTGACTGAGAGCAAGAGGATCGAAAGGTTGCCGCCCCAGAGCATCGAGGCAGAAGAAGCTGTCCTGGGCGCGCTGCTGATAGACCCAGATGCCGTCATCAGATTGGCTACCATCTTGCGTCCAGAGGACTTTTATCGGGAAAAGCATGGCTGGATCTATGATGCTATGCTGACTCTCCACGAGCGGAGGGAGCCCGTTGACTTTTTGACCGTGTGTGATGAGTTGGAGCGGCGGGGCGTACTCGACGAGGTTGGTGGCGCGGCGTTCATTACCACGCTGATCAACGCCGTGCCCACCTCCATACACGCGGAGCACTATGCGCACATTGTGGAGCGAACCGCGACCCGACGGCGACTGATCGGCGCGGCGGGCCAGATCGCGGCGCTGGCCTACCAGGAAGCGGACGACGTGGAGGAGGTGGTAGATCACGCCGAGCAGGTCCTCTTTGGTGTGTCGGAGCGGCGAATTTCCCGTGAGCTGGTGCCCGTCAAACAGGTTCTGAGCGAATACTATGACCGGATCGAGTACTTGACCCGCCACCGGGGGGAGCTAATCGGCATCCCCACAGGCTTTGTGGATCTCGACAAGCTTCTGGGTGGGTTGCAGCGCTCTGATATGATCATCCTGGCAGCTAGACCGAGTGTCGGCAAGACCAGCCTGGCACTGAGCATCGCACACAACGCGGCCAAGGAGAAGTACCGCAAGCGGGTGGCCTTTTTCAGCCTGGAGATGTCGAACGAGCAGGTGGTGCAGCGGCTCATCTCGGCTGAAACTGGGATTGATTCCCAGCGTTTGCGCCGAGGCGAGATCGAAGAAGCCGAATGGGGCCGCTTTATGAAGGCCACCAGTGACCTGGCAGAGACCCTGCTTTTCATTGACGACACCCCTGGCATATCGGCTCTTGAGCTGCGCACAAAGGCCCGCCGCCTCCACGCTGAGGTCGGCATTGACCTGCTCGTGGTAGACTATTTGCAGCTCATGCGCGGCGACTTTCGTGCCGAGAACCGCGTACAGGAGATCACTGCCATCTCACGGGCGCTGAAGGGCCTGGCTCGTGAGCTGAATGTGCCGCTGTTGGCCTTGTCGCAGCTTTCGCGGGGCGTAGAATCGCGCACGGACAAGCGTCCAATCCTGTCGGACCTGCGTGAGAGTGGCGCGTTGGAGCAGGACGCCGATGTCGTCATATTTATCTACCGCGACGAGATGTACAACGAGAACACCGAACGGAAAAACATCGCCGACATCATAGTCGCCAAGCACCGCAGTGGGCCGACCGGTCAGGTAGCGCTCTACTTTAAGAAAGCGCTGGCCAAGTTCTACGAGGCGGAGCTGCGCCACACGCAGATTAATGACCTCTGATGCACACCCGGCAGCTTGCATCGACGCCGGCCCCGACGGGATGGGCGCGGCTTGCGGTTTGTGTGCGCCCCACTACTGTGGGGGCCCCACTAGTAGTGGGGTTGCTTGCCTTTGCCGTCTACCTGCAGACGCTGCTGCCCAGCGTTGGTTGGGGCGACGTTGCCCGCTTTCAATACGTTGCGCGGATTGGGGGCATTCCCCACCGCTTTGGCTATCCGCTGTACATCGCCATCGGCCGCTTGTTTGGCCACCTGCCGATCGACGGCCCTTCGGCCACCTCAGGGTACAGCCTGGCCTACCGCCTCAATCTGATGTCGGCCGTTTTCGCAGCGCTGGCAGCGGTGATGGTCTACTGGATCGTCATGCGTCTGGTCGACGATTGGATTGCAGCGGCGTCGGCCGCCCTGTCCTTTGCTTTCTCGCGGGCGCTCTGGGGCCAGGCGGTGGTGGCCGAGGTTTATACCCTGAATGCCTTCCTCATCGGCGCTGTGGTCCTGGCTCTGCTGGCCTGGCATCAGACCCGCAAACTGGGACTGCTCTACCTGGGCATCGGCCTCTACGCGCTGAGCTTTGGCAACCACATGACGGTCATTACGCTGGTCCCAGCAGTGGTCTATATGGTACTTGTCACCGACTACCGGGTGTTGCTCGATCCGAAAAAAGTGACGGTGTTGGCCGGGCTGGTGCTGCTAGGGGCGCTGCAATACCTGTACGTCATCGTCCGCGCTCACCAGCAACCGCTACTCAACGAACTGGGGCCGTTCTCGTGGCGCGGCTGGATCCACTGGATGAGCCGCAATCGCTTTCCGGGACAGTTTTTCGGCTACACGTTGGGCGACCAGGTGGATCGGCTTCGCATCTACCTGGAACTCCTGGAGAAGCAGTTCTTCCGCTGGGGCTACATCGTGGGTTGGATCGGGGCCTGGGAGCAGCTCAAGGCCGATCTGAAGATCTTTGGCTTCCTGGCGCTGGTAGCACTGGGCATCTACGGCTTTGGGATGAATTACGGTGGGATCACCTTTCGGATCTATGTCATTCCATCGTACCTCATTTTCGCGGTGTTCTTGGGTTGTGGTCTGAGTGCGCTGCGCCGGTGGCTGGCGGAGTTACTTCGGCGTTCCCCGGAAGATCCGGAGGACTCGCACGCAGGCCTGCTCCGCACCCGTCCCCGGTGGCTGGCTCAGCCCTTGCTCGCGGCTCTGGCAGCCGTCATCCTGGTCATGCCACTGTACGCGGTAAGGCGGAATTGGGTTGAGGTGGACGAAAGCGAAAACACAGCCTACCGCGACATGGCCCGGAATTTCGTGGAGCAGGTTGAGCCCGATTTCGTTCTGGTGGAATCGGAGTCGCACTACGACGACCTGGAGGCTATCCTGTACGTGGCCTGGGCGGAGAATAGCTGGCACACGGCACACACGGTGACCCCCGGCGGGATCGATCCCTGGTTGGGGCAACGTCCGGTCTATAGCTGGTACGGCGATGTGGACATCGATGCTCGTTACATCCAGGAGCCAGTACCTGGGTTGCCGGGAATGGCTCGCATCGTGGGCGTGCGAGAGTAATGATCGAGTATGTGAGATGAAGGGTTTCCCTGGATTTCCGTCCGGAAAGCAACCTTATACACCCGTGCCCAACCTTTTCTTCAGTGAGCTGCTGCCCGACATCCAACAGATGGGCGAGCTCAAGGTGACGCTGCACGTCTTCTGGCTCTTGACTCAGAAGAAGGGAGAGCGGCGCTACGTTGGCGGCGCCGAACTGGCCGCCGACCGTCGCCTGCTGAAGGGCCTGAGCTCGCCTCGGTCACAACCCGCGGTGTCATCGGAGGAGGTTTTACGCGATGCCCTGGAGCGGGCTGTGGCCCGGGGCACTCTCTTGCGTGTACTCGCGAGTAAGGACGCTGGGCAGCGTGACTGGTATTTTCTCAATAGTGAGAGGGGCCGCCAGGCGGTGGAAGACTTGCTGGCAGGCAAGTGGACACCCGTCGAACCGAGCGAGCAGGTGCACCTGCAAGCCCAACGGCCCAACATCTTTGTGCTGTACGAGCAGAACATCGGACCGCTGACGCCTCTGCTGGCAGAGGAGTTGATGGAGGCCGAGGACACCTACCCAGCGTCTTGGATCGAAGATGCCTTTCGTGAGGCGGTGGAGCTGAACAAGCGGAGCTGGCGGTACGTGCAACGCATTCTGGAGCGATGGGCTGCCGAGGGGAAAGAGGATGAAACGTCTCGACGAGCTGATGAAGGAGACTGGCGCCGGTTCATTGAAGGCGAGTACGCCGATTACATCGAATACTGAGCAAGGGCCATCGGTTCGGGACAGTGAGCAGAGCAGTGCCGAATGCCCGCTGTGCGGCGGATTGGGCTTTGTGCGAGAGGACGTGCCCATCGACCACCCCCACTTTGGCAAGCTCTTCCCCTGCCGCTGCAAATTGGCCGAGATCGAGCGGCTGCGGCTGGAGAATCTGCGCGCCCTGAGCAACCTCGATCACCTGGCCCGCATGACGTTTGACACCTTTGTGTCCGACGGGTACGGCCTGTCTCCCGAGAAGGCTGCTAACCTGCATCACGCCTTCAACGAGGCGCAGCAGTACGCCAGTGGCCCTCAGGGCTGGTTAGTTCTTCTTGGCGGCTATGGCTGCGGAAAGACCCACCTTGCGGCGGCCATCGCCAACCAGATTGTCAAACGCGGCCAGGCGGTGCTGTTCATCGTCGTCCCTGACCTGCTCGACCACCTGCGGGCCACCTTCGGTCCCAATAGCACCGTTAGCTATGACGAGCGCTTTGATCAGGTCCGCAACGCGCCTCTCCTGATCTTGGACGACCTGGGTACCCAGAGTAGCACTCCGTGGGCCCAGGAGAAGCTCTTTCAGATCCTTAACTACCGCTATAACGCTCGCTTTCCCACCATCATTACGTCCAATCAGAGTCTGGAGGAGATCGATCTTCGCCTCCGCTCCCGTCTCGCTGATCCTGACCTGGCGTGCATTGTGACTATCCTGGCTCCAGACTTCCGACGAAGTGGTGTGGACCAGGATCAATCAGACCTGTCTACTCTGTCGCTGATGCAGGACATGACCTTTGAGAGTTTTCAACTGCGCGAGGACGAACAGCTAAAGCCCGAGGAACGGGACAGCCTGAGACACGCCTTGGATTTCTGCCAGGCCTATGCCCAGCATCCGGAAGGTTGGCTGGTGCTGACCGGTGTCTACGGCTGTGGCAAGACGCACCTGGCATCAGCCACTGCCAATGCCCGCGTGGCAAATGGACAGCCGGCTCTATTTGTCGTCGTTCCTGATCTTCTGGATCATCTACGAGCTACCTTCGGGCCTACAAGTCATGTGCGCTTCGACCAACGCTTCGACGAGGTGCGCACCGCGCCCTTGTTGGTGCTTGACGATCTGGGCACCGAAAGCGCCAGCCCCTGGGCAAAGGAGAAGCTCTACCAGCTATTCAACTACCGTTACAATGCCCGCCTGCCCACCATCATCACCACGGCCAAGAACCCAAAGAAGTGGGACCCGCGTCTCCGCACTCGGATGCTCGACAGGCAACGTTCTGTCCACCTTCTCATGAAGGCTCCTAGCTTCCGGGGGCTTCCTCAGCGTCGGGCGACCCGTAGAGGCAGCTCACGCGAACGGTGGATTGAGGGATGATTGCCCACCAGCGAGAAGAGGATCATGAAAAGACTGAACTCGTCCATTGAAATCAGAAGACCGCAATGGATACCGTGCTTTCTGCCCACAGCCTCAAGGTTGCTACACCCAAGGGAACACCTACGAAGGAGCCGTAGACAACATGAGGGGCGAGGCTCTACATCCTGAGTACACTCAGGCATCCGGAGGACCGAACGGTACGAGGCGAGTCGATGCCGAGTACAAGTCCGCGAGCGTTGCAGTTTCGGACATTCCCTATGAGCCCGCGCTGGCCTAGAGCCACTACCTGGCAAACGATCAAGATTCTGGAGCATTCGTGACCCACCGCCGAAGGAGCACCTGGCTCTCAGAAGCCGCCATCATCATAGCGTTGACGCTGTTACCCCTGCTCTTCTGGTGGCGGCTGTGGGCCCTTGACCCTGTCGACCGGGCGGTCATCCCCGAAGGCGACTTTGCCAGCCAATACTACCCCCTTCAACTGTTCGCGGCACGGGAGTTGGCGACAGGACACCTGCCGGGCTGGGACCCTTACATTAACGCCGGTCAGCCGGGTTTGGCCGACATCCAGACAGGGTTCTTCTACCCCCTGAACTTACTGCCCAATCTGATCCTGGCGCTGTTGGCTCCGCCACTCAGCGCAGCTCTGCTCACGGCAAACCTGCTCACAGCAAGCGTCATCCTTCATTTCTCGATGGCCAGCCTGTTCACCTATCTCTTTGTCCGGCACCTGGCCCGCCGCGCGGGGGCACGGATCCCTGCTGCCCGCTTTGCCGGCGCCGTCGCGGCGCTGTGCTTCACCTACGCCGGTTACCTAACCTCTTTCCCTGTCCAGCAACTTACCATCCTTGAGACGGCGGTCTGGCTGCCCCTGGTGCTGCTCTTCCTGGACAGAGCATTCCACCACCCAAATCCCCGGCCCCAGATCATCTTGGCCGGGATGGCGCTGGCCTGCGCCATCCTGGCTGGGCACCCCCAAACGGCACTGTACGTCATTTATGCCACGCTGGCCTATGGGCTCTTTTTGACGTTCTCCCGTCCTGAGGAGGCGTCCACGCGCAGCACAAAACGCGCAGCACGGGTCTCGCGTCCCGTGCTACGTATTGCGTACTTTGTGCTTCTGCCCCTCGCTCTGGGCGTGGCTCTGGCCGCGGTCCAACTCGTGCCCACCTTGGAGTTCATTTTGCGCTCCACCCGGGCGGATCTGAACTACGACGCCGTGGCCTGGGGCTTTCCCCTGGCCGAGATGACTCACTTGCTCTATCCCGGCTACTTTGGCGGATCACCCCAGTACGTCGGCATCCTGCCGCTGATCCTGGCAGGGGCAGCGCTGTTCGTGAGGCGCGCGCGACGTGAGGTTGTCTTCTGGATCGTCTTTGGCCTGGTGGCCCTGCTTCTGGCATTTGGAGGACACACGTTCCTCTACAACGTAGCCTACCTGCTGGCGCCCGGCTTTGGCGCCGTGCGAAACCAGGAACGGATCATCTACCTTTCAAGCTTCGCAGTGAGCGTGCTCGCCGGCTACGGGGCGCTGACATTGGTGCAACCCCTGCCCCGGCCGGAACGTAAAGGTTTTTGCCGCTTCGGACGCAGTTTGGCCTGGGTGTGGCTCGCTTTTCTGGCGTTTACCGCTCTGTTCTATTATGGCTACCTTCAAAGCCTTCAACAGGGCACCAAAGTCAACCTGTTCGAAGGCATGTTGCGCCATCACATACTGCTCTTGCTGATGCTGGGCGGGTCTGTGGTGCTCTTTGCCCTGCGGCGGGCCGGCCGAACACGCAGGAAGTGGCTGATGGCCCTGACGTTGGGGCTCATCTGGCTGAATCTGTTCACCATCAACTGGCGATACAATTTGGCCGACCCTATGCCTGATGGGCCTTTCCCCGAGACGGGATTGGTCGAGTTCTTGAGGGATCAACCGGGCACCTTCCGCATCTCGAGTGCAGGCTTGCTGCCGGGTGGGGCCAGTGCAGGGATTGTCTACGAGCTCGAGGACATCACTGGCAACACGCCGCTCCGCCTGGATGCCTTCCAGCAGTTCGAAGACCAGGTGGGAAGCTGGCGCCGGTGGCAACTGCTCAACGTCGAGTATGTACTAGAACGACGGGATGTGGAGGGGCCAGGACTCGAACGGGTCTACGAGCAGGATGACATCAAGGTCTACTCCATCAGCGATCCGCTGCCCCGGGCCTGGGTGGTGCATAACACCGTCGTTGCGGACGACAATGAGGCCTTGGCCCTCCTGAACGCCGTGGATTTCGATCCGCGGACGACCGCCGTGGTGCCGCTTGAAAGCAGCGAACTTGCGCTGCCTGGAGGAGGAGGACCGGGCGCCGCCCAGGTCCTGGAGGCCGTGCCGGGGAAACTGGTTCTCGACGTGTCGTCCGACGATGACGGTCTACTGGTGGTCAGCCAGCCGTTCTATCCCGGCTGGCAGGCACAGGTAGACGGAAAGCGAGTGCCCATCCACCGCGTGGATTTCCTACTGCAAGGCATTTCGGTCAAGCCCGGCAGCCACCGCGTGGAACTGAGCTATCGGATGTCGCTCTTTCCCGCGCTGGTCAGTCTGGCCGTGCTGGGGGCAGCGGCCCTTGCCGGGCTGGCTGCGCGGTTCCGCAAGCGGAGGAAAACCTAGAGCATCCAACAACTTGGCGAAAGCCGCAATAGCCTCGCAAAGGTCAACCCATTCGTCGCCTATGAGAAATGCAGAGTGCCCGGCAGGGCAGGAACAGGCGAGAACACTGCAACCTTCGCGGGGCTTTTCCACAGGCAGGCTGTTCTACTGGCAAAAGGCGCTTGAGAACGCATGATCGCTTGCACGGCTGGTGTGACACATTTGGCCTTTTGCCAAGCATGCCTTTTGTGGTTATAATGAGCGGCACTCGCCAGACTGGCACCAAGGAATGGGTATGAACGCTGATGCTGTGGCCGACAAGGCCGGTATGCTGACGGTCTTGAGAGACCGAGATTTTCTGGCTCTATGGCTGAGCCAGCTTGTCTCCAAGATTGGTGACAACTTTGCCGTCGTCGCTTCGCTGGTGCTGATCAACGAGCTGGCCGAAAGAGCAGGCCTGGCCGTGGTTGTCATCGCCGCAGCCGTGACCATCCCCCAGCTCTTTGCCATGGCCAGCGGTGTCTTCTTGGACCGGTTCAGTCGCAAAGCAGTGATGATCGTCTCCGACGTGTTGCGAGCGGGGGTCATCCTGTTGGCACTCCTGGTACATGAGCCGGGCCAGCTCTATATCCTCTATTTGACCGCCTTTGTCGTAGTGGGCCTGGGTGCAGTGTATATTCCTGCCCGCAATGCTTCCATACCCAACATGGTGCCCGAAGAGCACCTGCTCACGGCCAATGCCCTGATCCAGGCTACCGAATTGGTGTCGTTGATCGCCGGGGCTTCGCTGGCGACTCTCGTCATCGCTCTGACCTCGACCTCCACGGCCTTTGTGATAGACTCGATGACGTTTATGGTTTCAGCCCTGTTTCTGGTAGCGGCCCGCATCCCCCAGGATAGGCCCACCATGGCGTCCTCGGCGCCGCGTGGGGAATTCCGCATGTTCTGGGAAGGGTTCACCGATGGTGTTCGCTACATTGGCAGTAACAAACCCCTGTTGCAGTTGATGGCCATTACCACGGTAGCTACTCTTGGATTGAGCGCCACTATCCTGCTGGCCGCTGCCTACTTTGAGCAACTGCTGGGCATCTCGGCCCGGTATCTGGGCCTTTTGCAGGCTACCGAAGGTCTGGGCATGGCTCTGGGTGCAGTGTTGATCAGTGCTTACGCATCGTGGGCGCGTTCCCGGCAGATCGTGAGCGTTGCGATGATCATCTTGGGGTGTGGCATTCTTGGTTTTGCGCTGGCCCCGACCTTCTGGTTGGTGCTCGTCGCGGCTCTGATAGTCGGAGTGTGCGTCGTCTCGGCACGGACCACACTGGCAGCGATGACCCAGGCGCTGGTGCCCGATTCGCAGCGCGGCCGCGTTGAGAGCGCCATGGTCACCGTCATCGGCATCGGCACGATGGGAGCCCTGTTCATGGCCGGCATTCTGGGCGACCTGGCCGGTCCAGAGAGCGTCTTTGTTCTGACAGGCATTGTCGTGTTGCTGGCTGGTTTGGCTTCCATCTCGGCGCTGCGCGGGGCGGAACAGCGCTTGCTCAACGGGAACAATGGATACCGCCGCCGATAAACATCTACCCCGATCTCCTGGGGACGGTGCCCGCCGCTGACAATCGCCAGTGGACCACCGCTATTGGAATAGCATGAGGAAGGTCCAATGCAACGAACCAAGATCGTGTGCACACTGGGGCCAGCTTCCGACGACGAGGCCACGATCCGCGCCTTTGCGGAGGCGGGGATGGCTGTGGCCCGCCTGAATTTCTCCCACGGGACCCACGAGGAGCACGCCCGGCGAATCGAAATCGTGCGCCAGGTGGCCAGTGATGTGGGGCGCGGCATCGCCATCCTGGCCGACCTGCAGGGTCCCAAACTACGAATCGGCCTCCTGCCGCCAGAAGGCAGAGAGCTGGCCGAGGGAGAAAGGGTAATCCTGGCCGCGCCTCTCCAGGGCGGCGGGGCTCGACCCTCCTCCGCCGACCCGGCGACGATTCCCCTGCCTCACCCTGAGGTGCTGCGCGACGTGCGCAAGGGCGACCGCATCCTTTTGGACGATGGCCTGCTGGAACTGCAAGTGCTGGCCGTTGCCGGCCAGCACGTCCAGGCGAGGGTGGTGGTTGGGGGCGTGCTCAAGTCGCGCAAGGGACTCAGTCTACCCCACACCAGCCTGAAGATGCCCTCCATCACCGACAAGGACCGGGACGATGCCGCCTTTGCCGTCGAGCAGCAGGTGGACTATTTCGCCCTCTCCTTCGTCCGCAGTGGCGAGGACGTCAGGCACTTGCGGGCCTGCCTTGACCAGCTAGCTGGCCCCGTCTCTTCGGGGCGGGGCATCCCCATCATCGCCAAGATCGAGAAACCGGAGGCCCTGGACTGCATCGAGGAGATCCTGGCCGTCTCTGATGGATTGATGGTAGCTCGGGGTGACCTGGGCGTCGAAGCACCAGCGGAGGAGGTACCCATCGCCCAGAAGCACATTATCCGCGCCTGCAACATGGCAAGCAAGCCGGTCATCACGGCTACGCAGATGCTGGATTCTATGATGCGTTCGCCTCGTCCCACCCGTGCCGAGGCATCCGACGTGGCCAATGCCATCCTCGACGGATCAGACGCCATCATGCTCTCTGGCGAGACGGCGGTGGGGCGCTATGCGGTAGAGACGGTGCGGACCATGGCCCGCATCGCCGAGGTGACCGAGCAGAGCGTTCCCTACATGGACCGGCTCCGGCACGCCAGCCGCGCCGGTTCCAGAAGCGTGACGGACGCCATCGGCAGAATGGCGTGTGAGGCCGCGGCTGAACTGGGGGCCAAGGCGATCATCACCTCGACGGTGAGCGGCAGCACTGCCCGACGAGTCGCCAGTCACCGGCCGGCCACGCCCATCATCGCTCCTACACCCAGTTTGGCCACCTACCGGCAACTGGCACTGGTGTGGGGCGTGGAGCCCCTGTTGGTAGACCAATTTGCCGATACGGACGCCATGATCGTCACGGTAGTGGCGGCGGCGCGGGGACGAGGCGTGGTACAAGACGGGGACCTGGTGGTCATCACCGCGGGCGTGCCCTTGGGTGGCAGCGGGCAGACCAACATGCTCAAGGTGCATCGCGTTGGCGAGGAGAAGGGGTGGCGATGAGCTACGATGCAATTCTCTTTGACCTGGGCTATACACTGGTGTATTTCGATCCGCCCCAGGAGGTCATTGTCCAGGAGGCACTGCGGGCTGCGGGTGCGGAGCGGTCCGTGGACGAGATCAAGGCAGCGGCCGAGACGGTGTGGGGCAGTTACTACCGGGAGGCCGCCACGGCCACCTTTCCCGCCACCGAGGAATTCGATCGTGAAACCCAATCTACGCTGATGCGTGGCCTCCTGGCTCACCTTGGTCTGGGGAACGACCAGGAGGCATTGCAGGTCTACTCGGCCTCCCTTGAATCGTGGTTCAGCCGGCCGGGAGTGCTGCGTCCCTACCCCGAGGTGGTGGCGGTGTTGGAAACCCTCAGAACGCGAGGCTACCGCCTGGGCATTGTCTCCAATTGGAGCTGGAATCTGCGGGACCGGGTGGCCCAGGCGGAGTTGGACGGGCACTTTGAGATCGTGTGGGCCTCGGCCTACGCTGGCTGCAACAAGCCCCATCCGAGCATTTTCCACCAGGCACTGGCACTGATGCCACCGCCCGAGGTTGCTCCCGAGCG
>CBDUWJ010000030.1:0-12249 GCA_965370895.1 uncultured Anaerolineae bacterium
GTCTCCCGCGCGTTGAGCGACAGTCCACTCGTGAGCGCCGGGACCAAAGTGCGCATCCAGCGCCTGGCCCGCGAGATGGGCTATTCCCCTGATGCCCAGGCTCGCAGTTTGGTGATGGGCCGAACCAGGACCATAGGGGTGGTCGTGACCACCATTGCTGATCCCTTTATCGCCGAGGTGGTGCAGGGAGTCGAAAGCACCGCCCATGATCACAGCTACAGCATTATCCTGGCTAGCTCCAACTCCGAGCCCGAGCGCGAAATTGCGGCTGTGGAAATGCTGCGGTCCAAACGGGTGGATGGTGTCATTGTCACTTCATCGCGTGTTGGCGCTCTCTACCAGGAGCACCTGGAGCGACTGGCCGTACCGGTTGTGCTGATCAACAGTCACCGCGAGCAGCGAGGCCCCTACACTTTCTCTGTGGCCGTGAACGATCGGCACGGCGGCTGTCTGGCGACAGAGCACTTGATCCGAGTGGGCCACCGTCGCATCGCCTACATCACCGGTCCGGCGGACCACAGTGACGACTTGGAGCGACTGGCGGGCTACCGGCAGGCTTTGGGCGAGGCGGGCATCGATTCTGACCCGGCTCTGGTCGTGCCAGGCACGGGCCGTGCGGGCGGTGGGGAACGAGCTCTGCCTGTTCTTGGGGCCCTGGACGAGCGACCAACTGCAGTTTTCTGCTACAATGACATGACAGCGATTGGCCTGTTGCAGGCTGCCCGTGAAAGCGGCCTGTCGATTCCCCAGGACCTGGCCGTGGTCGGCTTTGACGATATTCCCCTGGCCTCCTACGTTCGGCCGCCGCTAACCACCATTGCCCAACCCAAACCTGAGATGGGAAGACAGGCCATGGAGATGGTGCTGGCTTTGATGGCAAATGGGGGCCAAGGAGCAGGGGACGTCTCCAGCATCGTTGTCCAAGGACAGTTGATTGTGCGTGAATCATCGGGCGCCATGAGGCACCTGGTGGATAGAAAGTCTATCTAAACGCGGAGGTTTGAAAATGCAAGGCTTGGTTTTGGACGCAAAGTGGGATCCCAGGCCGGACTATGTGGTGTCTGACTGGGAGATAGAGACGGGGAAGGCGATCACTGGGAGCAAAGTTTGGCGCTATCCCAAGCTGGAGGTGCGTGACTGGCCCGATCCCGAGCCGGGACCGAAGGATGTGGTGCTGGAGATTCAGGCCTGTGGAGTGTGTGGCTCTGACATGCACTTCTATGAGACAGACGAGGAGGACTATATCCTCTATCCTGGCTTGACCAAGTTCCCGACCATTCTGGGCCACGAGTTCTCGGCCAAGGTCGTCGAGGCGGGGCCGGATGTGGCCACGCTAAAGGTAGGAGACATGGTGACGGTGGAGGAGATGATCTGGTGCGGGCGTTGCATTCCCTGCCGCAACGGCTACCCCAACCACTGCACCCACCTGGAGGAGCTCGGTTTTACCATCCCTGGCGCCTTTGCCAACTATGTCGCAGTGGACGAAAAGTTCTGCTGGCCCATCAACGCGATCGCCGAGCGGTTCGGCGACGAGGAAAAGGCCTACGAAGTCGCCGCCCTGACCGAACCGACTACTGTCGCTTACAACGGCATGTTCGAGCGGGCGGGTGGCTTCCGGCCGGGGCATTACGTCAGCGTCTTTGGCGCGGGGCCGATAGGCCTGGCGGCCATTGGGCTGGCCAAGGCGGCAGGCGCAGGCATCATCGCCGCCTTTGAGATCTCTCCGCAGCGGCTGGAGTTGGCCAAGGAGGTCGGCGCCGACTATGCGTACGACCCGGGCGAGATCAACGCTGGGGACGTGCTGATGGACCTGAGCAAAGGCGCGGGCTTTGACTTCCACGTCGAGGCGGCCGGTGCCCCCCACCTGACCATCCCCGAGATGGAGAAGGCATTGGCCATCAACAGCAAGGTCGTCCAGATCGGTCGCGCGGCGCAGCGGGTGCCCATGTATCTGGAGGCTTTCCAGGTACGCCGGTCGCAGCTTTATGGCGCGCAAGGTCACTCCGGCCACGAGACTTTCCAGAATGTCATCCGCATGGTGGCTGCTGGCCGGCTGGACCTGAGCCCCATCATCACCGCTCGCTATGGCTTGGCGGATACGGTGGATGCCATCGCCAAGTCCACCGAGCGGACGGATGGCAAAATCTTGGTCAAGCCGAACTAGAAGGGAAGAAGCGAAATGAGTTCAGGTGCACTCATTTCCACTTGCCGTTTTCTGGTTCGCAGAAGGAGGGAGAAGGGAGGTGATAGCACTCAAGCACATTGCCAAGCTGGTCGTAGACTGAAAGCCAAACTCAATTCAAATCAAAAAAAGAGGAGGAAGTAGAAAATGACACGCTTGAAAATCATCTCACTGTTGCTGGTAGTTGTGGTTCTAGGTTCGCTCGTCGCCTGCGGTGCGCAAGAGGCGACACAGGCGCCCGAACCCACAGAGCCTCAGGTCACCCAGACAGGCTATGTCATCGGTCTCGCGGTTCACGATAACCCCGCCGAGTCCTCGTTCTGGGGCGTAGTGGAAACCGGCGCCAAGGACGGGGCGGCAGCCATGGGTGTCGAACTCAAGTCTGGCGGCAGCAACGATCCTGGCGAGCAGGCGCAGTTGATTGAGACCTACGTCGCCGATGGCGTGGACGGCATCATCGTCTCTCTGGCCAACCCCGATGCCATGAAGGACGCGATCTTGAAGGCGACCAATGCCGGCATCCCGGTCATCACCGTCAACTCCGGCGTCGACGTCTACAGGGAATTCGGGGCCATCACCCACGTCGGCCAGACCGAGTTTGTGGCCGGTCAGGGCGCGGGCTATCAGTTCAACGACGCCGGTGCCAAGAAGGCCATGTGCGTCATCCACGAGGAAGGCAACATCGGACTTGAGGAGCGCTGCGACGGTCTCGCCGATACTTTCAGTGGCGAGGTCGTGCGTTTCAACGTCGCCACGACTGGAATCCGCGATATCGCCGGCACCCTGGCAACTATCCAGGACAAGCTCATCGCCGAGTCTGATATCGACTCGATCCTGACGCTCAACCCCAACATCGCCGACGCCGCCATGCAGGCCATCGAGGCGGCCGGCGGCGCGCAAAAGCTGGCGACCTTTGACCTCAGTCCGGATGTCCTCGAGGCCATCGAGGCTGGCAAGATGATGTTTGCCATAGATCAGCAGCAGTACTTGCAGGGCTACTTGCCTGTCGTCTTCCTGTACCTGTACAACGCCAACGCGAACACCGTCGGCGGTGGCTTGCCGGTCCTCACAGGGCCTGGTATCGTCGACGCTAGCAACGCGGCTGCTGTGAAAGACCTCGCCGCCGCTGGCACGCGGTAGAACTGCTGGCGCTAGGCCACACCTTTGCGGGATGGGCGAGGTACCTTTGGTACCCCCCATCCCGCAACCCACACCAACGTCCGAAGCTCACCACTCAGACCTGGCAGGTCTCAGTCATGACCCTGTCTGTGAAACGGTTTGTCTCGCATAGATGTTGACAAAGAGTCAGCCGTACTGAAGACCTGCCAGGTCTAGGCTGAGGAGTTCAACCAAAGGAGGTTATCTATGGCAGCGCAGAAGGCTGGTGCTGGAGAGAGAGACGAGCGGGTTGCCGAACTCGGTTTGTTTCGAAGACTTCTTCGGCAGCCAGAAGTCGGGGCCCTCATTGGGGCGATCGTTGTCTGGTTATTCTTTGCGGTGATGGCGCCGGAGATCTGGCTCTCAGTCACGGGTGTGGCTCGCATCCTCGACTCGTCCTCCACGCTGGGCATCATGGCCGTTGCGGTGGCCCTGCTCATGATCGGCGGCGAGTTTGATCTCTCGGCTGGCGTCATGACTGGTACAGCAGGGTTGATCACGGGCATTCTCGCCACCCAGCTAGACTGGAATATTTGGCTCACCATGTTGGTCGCCCTGATCTTTGCTCTGATTGTGGGCTACCTCAACGGCTTGATGGTGGTCAGAACGGGACTGCCCAGCTTTATCGTGACCCTTGCTGCATTCTTTATTCTGAGAGGAGCCAACGTGGGCGTCACCCGCCTGCTGGTCAACCAGGTTCGCGTCGCCGGCATCGACGCGGCGTCTGGCTTTGACGTTGCCCGCTTGCTCTTTAATACCGAATTCAGCCTGTTCGGCGCCGAATTCAGGACGGTGACCATTTGGTGGATTGTGATCACCATCGTAGCAAGCTGGGTTCTTATGCGGACCAAGTATGGCAACTGGATCTTTGCCACTGGCGGGGACGCGGATGCGGCCCGCAGCCAGGGTGTGCCGGCTGAACGTGTCAAGATCGCGCTGTTCATGACAACGGCCGCCGCTGCCTGGTTGGTGGGCGTAATGAGTGACCTTCGACTGCGTTCCGCGGTCGCGAGCCAGGGCATCGGCCAGGAGTTCATCTACATCATCGCGGCTGTGATCGGCGGCTGCTTGCTCACCGGGGGGTACGGCTCGGCCATCGGCGCCGCGCTCGGTGCGCTGATTTTCGGTATGGTCCGTGTCGGCATCACGTTTGCCGGCTGGGACACGGACTGGTTCTATGCCTTTCTGGGCATCATGCTGCTGGTTGCGGTCCTCGTGAACAACTTTACCCGTCGGAGAGCCGAAGCAGTGACCGTGGCCGTCGCCGAGCCCCGGACTGAAGGGGAGGAGGGGAAGTCATGACTGAGCCTATCCTGGCAGTTCGAAACGTATCCAAGCTCTTTGGCAGTGTGATCGCCCTGAGCAACGTGTCGACCGAAGTCTATGCCGGTGAAGTCACCTGTCTCCTGGGAGACAATGGCGCCGGCAAGTCCACGCTGATCAAGATCTTTGCGGGCGTACACCAGCAGACGGAAGGCGACTACTTTTTTGAAGGCAAACGAGTGAAGTTCAGCTCACCCCGCGAGGCTCTTTCTCGTGGGATCGCGACGGTGTACCAGGACCTGGCCATGGTTCCCCTGATGCCCATCTGGCGCAACTTTTTCCTTGGGGCGGAGCCGGAGAAGGGTTGGGGGCCGTTCCGCCAGTTCCGCATCGAGTTTGCCAAGCGCACCGTACGCGAGGAGCTGGGTAAGATGGGGATTGACATCCGCGATCCCGATCAACCAGTGGGTACGATGTCCGGTGGTGAACGCCAGTCGCTGGCCATCGCCCGGGCGGTGTATTTCGGGGCCAAGGTCCTGATTCTGGACGAGCCGACGGCAGCCCTGGGTGTACGGCAGGCCGGCACGGTGCTGAGATACATCGCTGCGGCTGCAGCTCGCAACCTGGGGGTCGTTTTTATCACCCACAACCCGCATCACGCCTATCCCGTGGGCGACAGATTCATCATCCTCAAGCGCGGCAGAACCCTTGGTATGTGGACAAAGGATGAAATCACTCGCGAAGAGATGATCCGCAGCATGTCTGGTGCAGACGAACTGGAGGCCCTGACGCACGAGCTCGACGAAGTCGCCCGCATGAGCGCGGCGGAAGAGGCGGTGCAGGGCGGAGCGGAGAGCTGATCTGGTCAATGCTACCGGCCGTGGGGTGGCCGGCGCACAGCGCGCCCGCGATTGGGCGGAGCGGCAGCCAGCGCAGCCCTTGCGTTCTTCATGGACGACGACCGTGCCACGGTTGAGAAGCAGCCCCATGATCTGCCACCACAGGACTGGGATGGGGTATGTCGTGACCACGATTGCCGTTGCCGTGGTCATGGGGGCGGTTCTGTCGAGTTGCCTGCAGCCGACAGAGCCGCCGAAGCTCATCATTGATGAGTCCGTGGCCAGCGATTTCGAGGGCCTGGCTGCAGAGACCTGGACTCAGTTTCTCACGGTCTTTGAAGCGAGGAGCGACTGCTTCGGCGATGTTCGTCTACGTGCTACGCGCACCCTCGATAGCCGCGCCGGCTACGATCCAGAGAGCGCCACGGTCACCGTGCGGGTCCCGGGAACGCCGGCCTTGCTGCAGGGCGCGCTGGTCCACGAGTGGGCGCACCACGTCGAGTTTCAGTGTGAGGCGCACCAGGACCTCAGACCGGCGTTTCTGGCGGTACAAGGTCTGCCGCCAGACACTCGGTGGCGGCCCGACGATGCACCGGCCGACACGCCGATCAGCGCCTGGGCAAACATCCCCTCCGAGCAGTACGCCGAGGCAACGATCGAGCTTGTGCTGGGCAGGCGGCAGATCCCGACGAAAGTGCGCGTCACGAGGGCGGCGGTCCGCATCATCGAGGAGTGGGCAGCCGGCGATTGACTATAGAGATTGCCAGTTCAACCAAAAAGGGAGGATAATGCTGGTGTTCAAGAGATTACTTGTCCCTGTGGATGGTTCACCGCACGCGAAGCGTGCCGTTAATGCAGCCGCTGACCTGGCGGCAGGGCGTGAAGCACGCATCTATCTACTGCATGTGATCCGCGATCTGTCGCTACCCAAAGAGATCCTGCAGATGATTGCCGCAGGAGAGGTGACAGAGTCGCGAATGGAGATTCTACAGGATTCTGCTGACATCATCCTGGACAATGCCAGGGACCAACTCGAGGAGGCCGGTCTTTCGGACGTGAGAAGTGGCTACATCATGGGGGACCCGGCCTCCAAGATCCTTGAATATGCTGAACAGAACGGAGTTGACCTCATTGTGATCGGCCATCGGGGTTTAGGTCCGGGTGGTGGTCTGCTCGGCAGCGTGGCCAGAAAACTTGTCAACATGACGACGGTCTCGGTGCTTATCGCTACATGATCGGGGCGGATGGGCGGCCACGGAGACGGCTTTCGTGAATTCACGGGATAGGGTCCTGCGGGCGCTGAGCCACCAGGAGCCAGATCGGGTTCCCTTTGACCTGGGGGGCACGGGCTTGACCACCATCCACGTCACGGCCTACCAGAACCTGCGCCGACGACTGGACATGCCCCAGACCGATGGTCGAATCGCGTTTGTGGCGGAGCAACTGGTTCTGGTTGACGAGGATGTGGCCGAACGATTGCAGACGGACGTTCGACCCGTGTTGCCTGGCACTCCATCGGTGTTTGAGTATGCCTTTCGAGATGAAGGCGCGTACGAAGCATACACCGACGAGTGGGGCATCGGCTGGCGCAAGCCCAGAGATGGTGGTTTCTACTACGACATGTACCACCACCCGCTGGCAGCAGCGGATTCGCTGGATGCGTTCAAGGCCTACCCCTTCCCAGACCCCGTGGACGATGGGCGCTTTGCCCTCCTCCGAGCCCAGGCAGAGGCGGCTGCGTCCAGGGGAAAGGCCGTTGCCCTGGCAGGCCCTTGTGCCGGAATCGCCGAGGTCTATTCCTGGTTGCGGGGCTACGAGGAGTACTATATTGACCTGGCACGGAACCAGAACTATGTTGCCTACATGCTTGATAGGCTGGTGGAATTCAAGAGCGCTTTCTGGGAGCGCGCTCTCAAGGAGATCGGCGATCTGGTCGACGTTGTGATCGAAGCGGACGACTTGGGCGGCCAAAATGCGCTCCTGATGTCGCCCAGGACCTACCGAAGCCTGATCAAGCCGCGCCATCGCCGTCTTTTCTCAGCCATCAAGGAGCAGGCCCCGGTCAAGGTGTTCTACCATACCTGTGGCGCGGTGCGTCGCATCATCCCGGATCTGATTGACGCCGGGATCGATATTCTCAATCCGGTGCAGATCAGTGCGGCGGACATGAACCTGCGCGAATTGAAGCAGGAATTCGGGCAGGATCTGGTTTTCTGGGGTGGCGGGGTTGACACGCAGGGCGTCCTGGGCACGGCCACCCCCGAGAATGTCAGAGAGCACGTGAGGCGCAACATTGAGGTCCTGGCGCCCGGGGGTGGCTTCATATTCGCCGCCGTGCACGACGTCCAGGCAAATGTGCCACCAGAGAACATCATGGCCATGTGGGAAGCCTGGAGGGACTATGGCCTATACTAGCCCGTTTATGTTGGCGCTAGTTGGCTGGGGGATGCTCAGTTCCGCAGCAATACTGTGGGCTCCGTATGGGCCGCCCGTACGGGCGCTCACCCGCGACCCGTTGTCACCAAGGAAGTCGACAGATCACGCTCCGAGGACTTGGGCTCGTTCCGCCTTGCCACCAAGGTGCAAGGAGTGGTAGAATGCCCCTTGACTGACGCCTGGTTTCCTGGCGGTCAATGGAGCAGCGAATCCAAATCGAGGAAGGTGAAATCGTGATGAGATTGAGAACTCTGATAGTGGTCCTATCCATGGTTGGTCTGATGCTGGGCGCCTGTGGTCCGGCACAGGCGCCGGCAGAGACGGCGGTGCCCACCGGGGAAAAGGTAGGATCTGTCAGCGAGGTGGTGGCCTCACCGGAAAGCACGGCGCCCACGGGGAGGGTGCTCGAGTCCGCAGCCCAAGTTGGGGAACCTGCTCCGACTTCCGTGACGGTGCTCGAGTCCACCGCACAAGTCGAGGAATCTGCTGGGACTGCCGTGACGGACTTGGGACCCGATGCAGAGCTGGATCTCATCTTTGTCCAGCACGCGCTGTGTGACTGGGATGCCTTTTGGTGCACAGTGGAAGCTGGGATCCAACAAGCGGCTAGCGACATGAATGTCAAAGTCACGATTCTCGGTCCTGCTGAGTCTGATCTGGAGCAGACAGCGTTACTCATCGACCAGGCCGTGGCAGCGCAGCCGGATGGCATTGCCCTGACAATGACCGACGTCGACCTGTTCCGCGAACCGGTCCAGCGAGCGCTCGATGCCGGTATCCCGGTGGCCGTCTACAACACCGGTTCCGGCCCGACCGAGGACGGTATCGACTACCTGACCTATCTGGGCCAGGATGAGTACCAGGGTGGGTACCTGGGCGGTCTTAGATTGGCCGATGCGGGCGGCACCAAGGGCGTGTGCGTCAACCACCAAGTTGGACACCCGGGCCTGGATGCGCGCTGTGACGGTTTCCTGTCTGCCATGGACGTGAGTGGCCTTCCGGGTGAGGTTCTGGCAACCAGTGACGATCCCGCCGAGTCGCAGACCCTCATCAGCGACTACTACGCCGCTCACCCCGATACCGACGCTTGGATGACGCTCGGCCCCAACGGCGCCAATCCCTTCTACGCCTTCATGGATTCGGCTGGCCTGGGCCCGGGTGCTCTGTTTCACGGTACCTTCGACCTCAGTGAAGAGATTGCTGCCCGCATCAAGGATGGCACCACCCTGTACGGCATCGACCAGCAGCCCTTCCTGCAAGGGTATGGCACTGTGCAAACGCTGGTCATGATCAATCGATACGGGATCCTGCCAGCGCTGCCAGTGACCCCCACGGGCCCCGGATTTGTGGATGCGAGCAGCGTGGACTTTCAGGCCGATCCAAACAGACCCGTTAACTTGACACTTGTCCAACATGGGCTGTGCACCTGGTCTCCTTTCTGGTGTGTTGTGGAGAACGGCATCGCGCAGGCAGCTCAGGAGATGGGCGTCAATACGACGGTGCTGGGGCCCGACAGGTTTGACCTGCAAGAGGTGGCCCAGCTGATCGACGAGGCGGTGGCCGCACAGCCGGATGGCCTCGCGCTGACAATGACTGACGCCGACCTGTTCCGTGAACCAGTCCAGCGGGCGCTCGATGCTGGTATCCCTGTGGTGGCCTACAACGCCGGCTCCGGGCCACTTGTGGACCGAGTTGAGTACATGACTTACCTGGGGCTGGATGAATACCAGGGCGGATACCAGGGTGGACTGAGACTGGCCGCGAGCGGGGGCACAGCGGGGGTGTGTATCAACCACCAGGCCGGGCAGCCGGGGCTGGATGCGCGTTGTGAGGGCTTTCTTGCGGCTATGGGTGAGAGGGGCATTCCGGCCCAGGCGTTGGCCATCACCAATGATCCGGTTGAGTCACAGATGCTCATTGACGGCTACTATGCCGCCAACCCGGACACCGACATCTTCCTGACCCTTGGACCCAGCGGCGCCCAAACCTTCTACGCTTTTGCTGATGCGGCTGGCTTGGGCGTGGGGGATGTGAAGCATGGCACCTTCGACCTGAGCGACGAGATCATCGCTCGCATCAAGGATGGCACCACCAGCTTTGGCATTGACCAGCAGCCTTTCCTGCAGGGGTACAATGCCGTCCAGACCCTGATGCTCAGGCTTCGCTACGGCATCACGCCGGTGTTGCCGGTGACGCCGACCGGTCCAGGCTTTGTTGATGCGAATAATCTGCCAATCGTAGAGCAATTGGCCGGTGAGTATCGATAGCCACAGCAGGGTGCACCCGCCCCAGCGTCCGGTACAGCCTGGATCACAACTGTGTGGGGCATCAAGCAGGGTTACACTGTTAGAAGAGTCGTTTGAGAGGTGGATATGGGGAAGGCGATCACTGTGGGACTCGTCGGTGCCGGGAGAATCGGCAGGCTGCATGCCGAGAACCTGGTCTATCGTATCCCTGAGGCGGAACTGGTAGCCGTCTCTGATATTTTCGTGGAGGCGGCTGAAAGGGTGGCGGCCGACCTGCAGATTCCGGCAGCGTATCAGGACCACCGGCGTTTGCTGGAGGACAAGAGCATTCAAGCTGTCCTGATCTGCTCAAGTACCGATACCCACGCTCAGATCATGGAAGAGGCGGCCGAGGCCGGCAAGCAGATCTTTTGCGAGAAGCCCATCGCCCTGGACCTGGGCAGGATAGACCAGGCCCTCGATGCAGTAGATCAGGCCGGGGTCAAGCTTCAGGTGGGATTCAACCGGCGCTTTGACCCCAACTTTCGCCGCGCCCAGGAGATCGTGGCCGCGGGCGAAATCGGAGAGCCCCACCTCCTGCGCATCACCAGCCGCGACCCCGAGCCGCCGCCCGTCGAGTACGTCAAGGTCTCCGGTGGCATCTTCCTGGACATGACCATCCACGACTTTGACATGGCTCGTTTCCTCATGGGCAGTGAGGTCGAAGAAATCTATGCAGCGGGCGGTGTCCTGGTTGACCCGGAGATTGGCAGGGCAGGCGACATCGACACGGCCATCGTGACTCTGCACTTTGCCAATGGGGCACTGGGCACCATTGACAACAGTCGCCAGGCCGTGTACGGCTACGATCAGCGCGTTGAGGTGTTTGGCTCTGGTGGGATGGTGGCCGTCTCCAACAACACCGCGGATTCGGCGGTCATCAGCGATGCGAAGGGGGCGCACGGATCCCTGCCTCTGTTCTTCTTTATCGAACGCTACACCGAAGCCTACGTCGCCGAGATGAGGGCCTTTGTCGACTGCATCCTGAACGACACGCCGCCGCCCGTCACCGGCCTGGACGGGCGTATCCCGGTGGTAATGGGCTATGCGGCCAAAAAATCGTATGAGGAGCAGCGGCCGGTAAAGCTAAGTGAAGTTGACGTAACATATGAAATGTGATTCGTGTTGGGTAGCCATCACCTTTCACGGTTCACGCATCACGATCATAGCTCATAGCGCAACAGATAGGAACACTCACAATGGATCAGATCCGTATGGCAGTGGTCGGCGCAGGCCGTATGGGCCTGACCCACGCCGAGAACCTGGCCCGCCGAGTCCGGGGCGTAAGATTGGTCGCGGTCACGACGTCCAAGGAGGAGCGGGCGGCTGAGGCGCGCGGGCGTTGCGGCGGCGTGGCAGTTCACCCGACCCTTGAAGCGCTGCTGCAAGCTGAGAGGCTGGACGCCGTGGTGATTTCCAGCAGCACGGCGGCCCACGCCGCCAACGTCGAGCAGTGTGCCGCCGCTGGCCTGCACATCTTTTGCGAGAAGCCCCTGGCTCTGACCCTTGGCGATTGCGACCGTGCCATCGCAGCGGCGGAGCAGGCCGGCGTCAAGCTGATGATGGGCCATGTGCGCCGGTTCGACGCGGGGCACGTCGAGGCCAAGCGTTTCATCGAGGCGGGGGCCATCGGCCGCCCTTTGGTCTTTCGGGCCATTAGCGGCGATGTCGACCCGCCGCCGCCCAGTTTTGCCAACCCGGCGGTGAGCGGTGGCCTCATCTTGGATGCCATGTACCATGACCTCTACTTGTCCCGCTGGTTGATGGACGATGAGGTGGCGCGCGTCTATGCAGAAGGGGGTGCCTTGGTGGACCCGGCCATCGGCGCGGTGGGCGATGTGGACAATGCGGTGGTGACGCTTCGCTTTGCCAGCGGGGCGATGGGAACGTTGTTCGTCAGCCGCACAACGCGCTATGGCCACGACCTGCGGGTGGAGGTGATCGGTCACGAGGGCGCGGTGCAGATCGGCCGCTTTCGCCAGACGCCCGTGCGTTTGCTGGATCGGCAAGGCGTTCACCACGACCTGCCGCGCACCACGCCGGAGCGTCTGGGCGAGGCATTTGTAGCAGAGTTGCAGACGTTTGT
>CBDUWJ010000031.1:0-12187 GCA_965370895.1 uncultured Anaerolineae bacterium
GGCCGTTATGTCTGGTTCACTCAAACCGCCCCTGACATGCTTGGCCAGCTAGACACCATCACCGGGGGTTTTCTGGCGCTACCAAGGCCAGCGGGCAGCATCCCGCAGGGGTTGGTAATGACCAGTGCCGGAAACGTCTGGTGGACTGAGATGGGCGCCAACAAGATCGTCCTCTTTGCTCCGTCGACCCTCCAGCGAATCTTCGAGGTCGACGTGCCCACGGCCGGCAGCCAGCCCTATGGCATAGCCATGGAGGGTAACGTCGCCGTCTGGTTCACCGAGCGGGCCGGCAACAAACTGGTACGAGTCACCGGCGCCCACCTTACGAGGGGACTTGTGCCCGTTGAGTATCCCTTGCCCACACCCAACAGCTCGCCTACGGGACTCGCGGTGGACAATGCCGGTTGTGCCTGGTACACTGCGCCGACCGCCGACCGTATCGGCCGGCTGTGCCTGACGCGGCTGCCTCTGCCGCTAATTGTCAGAAACCGCCGCTGGCAGCCAGCGGCGGATACCACCGAAGGATAGATTAGCACCATCATGTCTTCCGTGCCATCTCGCCACACCAACCGCCAGCCGGCCTTTGCCTGGCTGCTCGTCGCGACCCTGGTGGGTGCCCTGTCACTGTTCGTTTGGTCGGGACTAGCTGCTGGCGCCACACAGGTTTCAGCCAGCCACGCCCAAACTCTCCGCCCTGGCATCGTCTCTGATCCGGGGCCACCGGCTGCGGCGGAGGATGATCGGTCAGAGGAACCGCTCGCCTCGACCGTCTTCCTGCCCTTGGTCTCTCACGGCTGGTGGGAGCCTCCATCATCGTTCGGCGTCCAGCTATACAGAAGGGACCCTGCGGTTGCGGACAGCGCAGCCCAGGTGAGTGCAGCATGGGTCCGCCTTCCCTTTAACTGGGCCTCCATCGAACCGCAGAACACGACGCCCGAAAACTATCAGTGGCCTGCAACCCTGGACAGGCAGCTTGCGTACCTCGCTGCACATAACGTGCACGTGATCCTGACCCTTCAGGGCAATCCCGACTGGGCAGCTACATACCCCGCCGGGCCCATAGACAGGGTGGACCTCAGTGAGTTGGTGCAGTTTATGCAGGCTGCTGTCACTCGCTACAACTTTCGGCCCTACTATGTCAAGCACTGGGAATTCTACAACGAACCGGACAATGGCGACCCATTCTTCGCCCAGGTCGGATGGGGCTACTTTGGTTACCAGCCAGAAGCCTACGCGGAGCTACTGAAGGCCGTGTACGAGCCGATGAAGCGGATGGACTCGCGCGCCCAGATCGTATTTGGCGGTGTGGCCTACGATGGCTGGGAGGGACCCTTTGTCGAGGACTTTGTAGACAAGGTCTTCTTCCATGGCGGCGCCGACCATTTCGACGTGATGAATTTTCACTACTATCCCGCGTTCCGCCACAATTGGGAGCCCTACGGCACCGACATCATCGGCAAAGCCAACTACCTGCGCTCTCAGATGGCCGCTCATGGCGTCGACAAGCCGCTCATCTGCACCGAGACGGGCATGTGGAGCAATCAAGAGAACGGCGATCAGATACAGAGCCGCTACGTGCCCCAGGTCTTTGCCCGAAGCATCGCGGCCGATCTGCAACCCACCATCTGGTACCAATTGATCGACGACAAGACCCTGGGTTCCTACAAGTTCGGACTTCTGAGTTGGGACCTTGACCCCAAGCCCGCCTACTATGCCTTCCAGACTCTGGCCCAGCAGTTGTCCGCTGCCGACTATGTTCGAACCCTGGGCACTGACGAAACCGGGTCCGACCAGGTCGAGGCCTACGAGTTCCTCGCGCCGAATGGCTCCACCCAGATCATCGTTACCTGGACCAACGACGAGCTAGTCCGCACCCTGGTATTGGGGACCGATCAGGTCATCATCGTCGAAACGGGTGGCAGCGAGACCACGATCTACGACGGTGACGATGGCACTCTGGATGGTCTCACTGAGGTCAGCGTCGGTCCCAGCCCCTCCTACTTGCGCTTCCAAGCCTTGAGGCCACCAGTTCCCACACCACCCCCGCCTTGGCCCTAGTTTGAGCAGCACCGACGCTCCAGGCGAGAGACCCGTCCGGACGATCCCCAGTCCCCACTGAGCACTTTGCTCGTGGTCGTGTGTGTTCTCCCATCGCACAACAACCACAATCCGCCAGTCACGGCCTCCTATACGACTCGTTTACGGCCTAATACCCGAGGTCAACGCGCGATCCGCGATTTATTCGACTGAATCCATATGATATAGGATCAGAAGACATAATGACAGCGTTGATCCGGTGTTCGCTGCACGTTTATGTCAAAAATAGGTCATAGGCCCTTGGGCCGAGTAGAATCAGCCCCAATATCCTCCCTTCGGACGATGGTAATCCAGCTCGGAATGTGATAGACTTGCCCCACAAGTTCGAAGCCTATTCACCGTTTTCCGCGAGGAAGAACGTACTTCGAGGGAGGAGACAACATGGCAGACGAATTGAGGTTGTACACAGCGAAAGAGGCAGCGGCGTACTTGCGCATCAGCCTGTTCACCTTGCGCAAGATCGAGCAGCAGGGGATGATTATACCTTACCGCACCCCGGGTGGGCATCGTCGCTATAGCCTTGGCATGTTGAACGAGTACCTGGAAGGCAGCCGCGTCCCACCCATCGAGCCGTAGGGCGGCAGGCCTCTGCAGACAGGGACCAGGGAGTGACTGCTCAGGGCACCATGCGAACGAGCGCCCATTTAGCCCGCGCCGACACCCAGGGGTCAGATGCTACAAAGCGTCTAGCCCTGGGGTCGCGGTGCTGGCGGGACCGTGCATCTATGATGCACAGCAGGCTGTCGTCGTCCCGTAGGGTCAAGGTCCATGCCCGGGGCAGTGTGCGTGTGCACATTGACTTGATGATGGGAGAAACAACATGACCGATTTTCGGGGAAACGGGTCTTCTATCGTGGTACTGTTCGAGGAAAACGAACTTTACACAGCGCGGATCTCGAGAGCCGCGTCTTACTGCCATGCCCTCCGCCACAGGCCACATGCCGGCGCGGAGGCTCTGGAGATGGCCGGTCCCGCTGGTGCCGCTTGCCCCCTGCGCAGCCGGTGGATGCAGAACAGCAGGGCATTCCCGATTAGCCTTGAGCGCAGCCGCAGGGCCAGCCTTGAGTACAGCCGCAGGGCGAGCCTTCAACGCAGCCGCAGGGCCAGCCTTGAGCGTAGCCAAAGGACCTGCGATGAGAACAAGCGCAGGTCCCCGGCGCTCGTCGCCGTGGGCTAAGCGCTTCACCACGCCTCAGTCAGCGGTAGCGTGGCATTCCGGCCCCATCACCTACGGCAGCGATCACAGCAATAAACTGTCAAGCACCGCGCAGCATCCGGCCCGTGCCAATTGCTGGCGCGGGTTCGCTGTACACAGTCCAGCCACGCCCGCTCTGGCCCCCTCCTGGTTGGTTTCTCCAGCTCCGACCCTGGCAGGTTGGCCCCACGTACGTCGACCCCGCACAGGACCAGCACGACATCCGCCACCACGACCATGCCCATCCGCCGCCCCTCGCTGGTGAAGCTGCCAAGCAGGCGCGTTTGCCGCTACCATTATGTCTAGCTCTGTTTCATCACCCCTCGACCCGTTCCATCTCGTCTGCCTGCAGCCAATAAGTGTCCCACTCGTCGCCCAACCAGCGCCCGCGCAAAAGCAGGGGATGCCAAGGGGCTGGCGCTGGCCACGACGGATCACCCTTGACCATCACGAATGCCTCGCCATCCCCCAGCAAGAACCCCTGGCTGCCGGTCCAGCCCGGCAGCCGCACGCCTGCTACAGTGACCCATTGGCCTACTGCTGATGGCAGAGAGCGCAAGGGCAGGTGCTCGGGCAAGCGGTCCCACACCACGGCCAGGGGATGCACGCTGACAGGCTGGCCCAGCAGATGGTGCTCCCATGCCAGGCGTTGGGCAGGCAGTTCGGGCGCAACCTCCGGCCGGGCGAAGGCAAAACTCATTTGCAGAGCGCTACCGGCCTGCCGAATCCCCTCTGCCTCGACCAGAGTGGCCGCCCGGCTCTCGCCCAGCCCATCCAACGCCCCGCACTGAACCAGGTGGGTCACTTCTTTGGGCTGCAACGACACCCGCTCCACCAGGTCGCGCAGATCAGTGAAAATCTGCCGCCGCCGTTCTCGGATGATGGTCCCGACCGAGGCCCGGCGCAGGTCCCGCACCTGGCCCAACCCCATCCACAGAATGCCCCGCTCGCCTTCCCAGCCCAGGGTGAACCGCCTCCCGCTATGGTTCACGTGGGGTGGGCGCACCCCCAGACCCAGGCGCACCGCTTCAGCCATGTAGATGGCCGGATGGTAATAGCCACCCCGTTCGGCAAGGCGCGCGGCCAGGAATACCTCCGGCCAGTGGGCTTTCACGTAGGCCGAGCGATAGCTCACACCGGCATAGGCCGTCGCGTGCCCCTGATTGAACCCGTAGCCGGCAAAGGCCAGCACCTGTCCCCAGAGCGTATCTGCCTGCGCCTGATTGAAACCTGGGCCCTCTGGCGGCGACCGCCGGCAGCCAGATACAAACTGCGCCTGCAGTACGGCCATATCCTGCCGCCCAAAGTGGCTCATCCCCCGACGCAGCCGGTTCGCCTGTTCCCAACTGAGCCCCGCGATCTCGCGAGCCACGCGCAGGATCTGTTCCTGGAACAGCAGGACCCCCTGCGTGCTACCCAGGATTGGCTCCAGGGCCGGGTGCAGGTAGGCCACCGGCTCCTCGCCCCGGTAGCGCCGGACAAAGCTGGCAGCCATGCCCCCGGTCGCCGGTCCCGGCTTGAAGAAAGCATTGGCCACCGCCAAATCCCGCACCGTGTGCGCCTGCAGTTTGCGCAGCGTGCGACGCGCACCTGCTGAATCGCACTGAAAGACGCCAATTGTCTCGCCTCGGGCCAGCAGTTCGGCAGTTCGGGCGTCGTCCGTGGGCACTCTGGATAGGCGGAAGGTAGCATCATGGTGGCGCTGCACCAGGCGCTCCGCTTCGGCCAGAACCGTCAGCGCCCGGATGCCCAATAGGTCGATCTTGGGCAGGCCCACAGCCTCCACGTCGTGGTGATCGAACTGCGTGACGAGGAATCCCTTCGGCGTCCACTGGACCGGGACCACATCAGTCAGGGGCCCGTCGGCAATCACCACGCCGCCAGGGTGCACACTCAGGTGATGGGGTTGGCCGATGATACCATAGGCGGCCTCCACCACCTCTCGCAGCCGTGCGTCCTCCAGCTCGGCCACCACGTCGTCGAGGGTGCGCCCATCGCGCCGCCGCGGGTCGGGATGCCAACCCCTGGGCAGAAGGGACAACAGCCGCTTCGTCTCCGCTGGGTCCAGACCATAGGCCTTGGCCGTCTCGCGCACGGCTGAGCGGGGACGCAACGTGCTGACGGTCGATACCAGCGCCGCTCGTTCCGAGCCGTAGGTGCGACGCACATAGTCCAGTACCTGGTCCCGGCGCCGGCTGCAAAAGTCCAGATCGATATCAGGCAGATCGCTTCGAGCTGGGTTCAGAAAGCGCTCGAAGAGCAGATCGTGGGCGATTGGGTCGACGTTGCTAATGCCGCTGCAATAGGCCACCAGCGAATTGGCCACGCTGCCACGGGTGTTCACCGGTATCCCCGCCCGGCGGGCATAGCGCACGATGTCGGCCACGACCAGGAACAGGGGCGCATACCCGTGCAAGGCGATGGCCGCCAACTCCCCATCCAGCCGCTCACACACGGCCCGTGGCGGTTCGGGTCCGTATGCCTCCTCCAGCCCGTCCTGGGCCAAAGTCGCCAGCGCCTGGTCGGGGGTCTGATCCCCGGGCAGCTTCAGTGAAGGCCAGATCGGCCGGCCATCGGGCAGTGCCGGTCCACAGCGGCGGGCCACCTCCGCTACGGTGGTCAGCGCCTGGTCGAAACCCGCAAACCGCGCGGCTACCTCGTCCCTGCTCAGCCAGTGGACATCCACATGGGGGTCGCCCTTCGCCGGCAGCGCGTGCGCCGGCACCGCCTCCAGGGGAACATTGCGGTCAATGGCCGCCAGCAGTCGCAGTCGGGGAGCTTCCTCCGCCGACAGGCAGTAGACGGGTTGCACCGCCACAGGCTGCAGACCCAGGCGCTGGCCCAATGCGACCAACTCCCCGCCGACGGCCCGGTCAGAAGCGCCGTGCAGTTCCACACTCAGGTAGGCGTTTTCGTCATAGATGCCGGCCAGGCGACCGGCGTAGCGGCTGGCGGCCAGCGGGTCGCCGGCCTGCAGATAGCGCGTCACCCAGCCCATACGCCCACCGCTCAAGCAGATCAGTCCTTCGCAATGTGCCTCCAGGTCCTCCCAACAAAGGCCACGGCCTGCCAGGGCTTCCCGCTGGGGGTGCGCCTGGATCTGCGACGACAGCCGGCAGAGAGAACGATAGCCGTCTGGTCCCATCGCCAGCAGCACCAGGCGGCCTGGCGGTTCGGATGGTCCCAGGCGTGCATCGGGCACGGCCACCGTCACCGTCATGCCCAGGATAGGCTGGACGCCCACAGCCCGGCACGCCCGGTCAAAAGCCACCACCCCGTACAGCACGTTGGTATCGGTCAGAGCCAAATGAGTCATGCCCTCGGCGCCGGCCCGCTGCGCAAGGTCGACTACGCTCGCCGTGCCGCCTAGCAGCGTAAAGTGGGAATGAACCTGCAGATGGCTAAACGACACGTTTCACTACAGCGGCCTGACTCATGATCGGCTGGGCGCCAGGTGCGGGTACTTGGTGGCGTGCTTGAACACTGCCGAGTCCCTGACGAAATCTGTGCTGCGTCTGCCTCACAGTCTCGTTCCTTTCGCCCGTCATATGCGCCCTCCTTTATGTCGAATCACACTGCTCACCTGGATCGCGCTTACGCCAGACTTGCGGCCTGCTCGTGGCCCCCTGCGAGGGTCGGGTCCGGGGGCCGGATCGCCTTGCCCTCATTCTGTAGAACAGGTCAACGACGAACCACAATAGCACCACAAGAACGATTCCGAATCCATAGCTCACCAGCAACGTGGGCTGAAGGTCGCCACGCGCTTCCGGAAGGAAGATAGGGGGTCACCACGGGGGCAGGCAGCCGCGCGGAGCCGAGCATCAACGCCCGAAAGCCCCTCGGTCTTGCCATGCCTATCGGATCCGTCGGAACGATAAGATTGCAGCCGTCATCAGCGCCCGAACGGCCAAGACCGGCAGGACAAGGATGGTCAGCGTGAAACTCAGCAGGAGCACAGCCACCTCCAGCCCCGAGTCCAACAGTCAGTCCCGGGCCTGGGATCCAGCCGGTTCTTGCCCCTCAGACGCCAACGATCACCCGAGCCACCCAAACAGGTTCGTCATAGGCATCAGTTCAGCTCCATCACCGGGCAACCAGCAAGCCGATGGCAACCAGCACGGGTGTAACGACCGTCAGCAGGACGTTGATGCCCATCAGGGGCACGAGCTTCTCCAGGTTCTCGGCATGGCGGTACACGTTTATGGCCGTGGGCACAGCGATAATCAGAGTCAGCAGCCCCAGCAGGCTGGCCACGGGCAGGAGCCCAAGGACCACGCCCACGACGATCGATAGATAGGCCAGGAGCAGAAACGCGCCGTAGATCAAGCTGCTGGTCCGCCGGCCCGCGACGATGGGAAAGTGCCTGCGGCCCACCGATTCATCGGCCTCCACATCGGGAAACTGGTTCAACAGCAGCAAGTCGCTGACCAGGAAGGTGGGCACCAACGAGGCGACAAAGGCTGTCCAGGTATAGCTGCCCGTGAGGACAAAGTCGGTCCCCATGACCATCAGCAGTCCAAAGCCCAGCCCCGGCGCGAGAAGGCACAGGAGCGGTGAGCGCGTGAGCCAGGGGGTATAAGCGGCTACAACGACGAACCCCAGCAGGCCCAGCGGCAGCAGGGCCCAGCCCCACACGGTCAGGAAGTACAGCCCAATGACAGCTGTGATGGCCAAAGCGACGAGACCAATGGTCAGGGCCGGACGCTCCATCTCGGGACTGGCCGGCAGCGTGCCGCTGCCGCCGCTAAAGGGCGTCCGCTCTGTCCGGAGGTCCAGACCACTCCGGAAATCAAAGTACTCGTTGAGGGCATTGACGCTGATGTGGGCCGCAACCGCGCCCACAAAAGCCAAGACGACGTATAGGGCGTTGATCGACCCCTGCGTCCACACGGCTGTGCCCACGCCCAGCAGCACGCAGGCCGGCGGCAGGACCAAGAAGGGCAGGCGCACGGGCCCCAACAGGGCCTTTCGGTTGTTCATAATTCACTCCTTTCACCTAAAGTATCGGCCATCTCGGCGGCGATGCGCACGGTCTGAAGGTGGATGTCGACCGTATCCGCCACCCGACGCGCATAGCCGCCCGCCATCACCATCGCCACCGGCAAACCCGCCCGGCAGCAGTTCTCGAGCACCATGCGGTCCCGCTCGGCCAGTCCTCTCTTGCTCAGTGCCAGGCCGCCCAACAGATCCCCCTCGTAGGGATCGGCGCCGGCCAGGAAAATGGCCAGGACGGGTTCCGCCTGGGCACGGTCGGAATCCGCCCAATCCATCGCGCGCCGCACCCCGTCCTCCAGTGCCTCCAGGTAGTCCTGGTCCCCGGTGCCATCCTCCAACCCGATGTCCAGATCGCTCCGCACCTTGAAAAGGGGAAAGCTCTGCTCGCTGTGGATGGAGAAGGTATAGACAGTTGGATCGCCGGCGGCCAGGGCAGCGGTGCCGTTCCCCTGGTGTGCGTCAGTATCCAGGACCACCACCCGCCGCACTCGGCCCTCAGCCTGCATCGCCCGGGCGGCGATGATGACATCGTTGAACAGGCAATACCCCTGGCCGTGGTCCCAAAAGGCATGGTGGGTGCCTCCGCCCAGGTTGCCGGCGACTCCGTGCACCAGCGCAGCCCGGCAGGCGGCGATGGTGCCGCCCGTGGAGCGCCGCGCTCGCTCCACCAGTTCGGGCGACCAGGGCAGACCGATGCGCCGGACCTCCCTGGGTGTGAGCTGGCCAGCCTTCACCCGTTCCAGGTAGCCCTGGTCGTGAGCCCGCAGGATTTGGGTGTCGGTGGCCGGATCGGCTACCAGCAGGTCCCCGCGTGAGACCAGCCTCGCGGCCTCGACCGCCTCCCGCAGCAGGCCGTACTTTTCCAGGGAAAAGCGGTGCCCCTCGGGCAGTGGAAACCGGAATTGGTCGCTGTAGAACACCTTCATCGTCGGTCCCGACCTGAGCACTCAGCGCCCCGCCTCAGCCCCCGGCTTCCGCGGGATCACACGGTGGCCTTTGCTTGCGGGAGGAAGACAGTTGCGCTCTCCCCCGCACGTCCATCCCTGCTCAGAGCGCACGGTGGTCCACCGGCCGCCAGCGGCCGTAGGGTTTCGCCCCTGGCAGCGCCCTCCCTGGGCACAAGGTCCAGGCCTCTTACCTCCGGCGCTGGGCGATGCTGATATAGTATAAAAGCTGAAGGATGGAGGTGACGGCCGCCGCAAGATAGGTCAGCGCCGCCGCGGTCAGCACCTGCCGGGACCCTTTGGCATCCGCTTCCGTCACCATGAGTCCGGCCTCGCCGAGTAGTTTTAGCCCCCGCCGGCTCGCATCGATCTCAACCGGCAGGGTAAGCAACGAAAAAAGCACCATCAGCGCGAAAAAGATGATCCCAACCCACAGCAGGCCAGTCATATTGAACCACAGGCCCAGGAGAATGGCTATGTAGGAAACGGTCGGGCTGAATTGCAGAGCCGGCAGCAGAAAGCCGCGCGCTTTGATCAACACGGAGCCCGTCTCATACTGCTGGACGTGTCCCAGCTCGTGGGCCGTGACCGCCATCGAGGACACCGTCGGCCTGGTGGCAACCGGTTTGGACAGGCTGACAGCCTTGGCGCCTGGATCGAAATGATCGGTTAGCGTGCCAGAGGTTCGCTGTAACTTCACAGGCTCCAATGACGTCCGGTCGAAGAGCCTCTGCCCCACCTGGATCCCATTGAGACCGGAGCCATTCTTCACCTTGCCCCACTTGGCAAAAGTGGAGCGCATGTAGAGCTGCACACCCACGGAAATCAGCAGGGTGGGTATCAATACGTACCAGAAGTAGGTCGGGTCAATGTAGAACATCGTAGGTGCTCCTCCTAGCTGTTATGCGCCGTCTTGGCACGAATCGGGCGTTCCAAGGGATCCACCGACATGCCTTTCCAGAACGCTTATCCCCAATCTTCGAGAAGGTGATCCCGAGAGAACTCATAGTCTCGATTGGTCCGGACCTGGAACACAAAGCCCGCTATGGCCAGCGCCAGCCACACCAGCATCCACCAGGGCGAGTGCTCGATGATCGGTTTAATGACGTTGCCTCCTGCCTGCAGGTCCTGCAGAGAGATAGCGCCGAACAGTAGAAGGACTGAAACCAGAAGGAAATTGGCGCCAATGATGACCGTGATGGCTATGATCACGTATCTTTGCAGACTGAATCGGAACGTCAGCCCGGCCACGATCAGGGCACTGACGATGGCGACCACCGTCACCAGGAGACCGGGCGCGAAGCCGAGGGCCGTCATCACGCCCGAGCCCAGCATGGCGCCAAAACCAGCGGCGACGATCGCCACGCCCACTGCGTAGAACAGGTGCGACAGCACCGCCAGGACCAGGCCCAGCACAATGGCGATTACCCAACCAGTCGCCGTCGCCAGAAAGCCGGTCCCCAGGACCACTGAGGCGCCCATGGCGCCGATCCAGAACCCGGCGAAAAAGCCCCAAATGGGCAACATCACCAGGAAGAACCGGTAGCCGATCAAGCAGAATGCGAGGCCGAGCAGAAAAGCCAGCACGACCACAGTACCAACGGTAAGCATGATTTCTCCCCCTGCAGAACCGAGATGGGCGCAGCTCACTCGCCGGTCACTCTGGCCCCCTTGCGATCGACGCTACACCAATCCCCATTATACATCCACAGCCGTCCGGTTGTCAACTCGGGCCCGTGTCCATTGGGCCGTTGCCCGAGGAGTACCGAACAGTCCGCGGCGCTCAACCCATCTCGGCCACCCCATCGGTATCCTCTGCTCAGAGGTGATTGCGCCCACCATAGGTTGGCCCAACCTGCGGCTAACTTGCACCCTGCCTGGGGGCGAGCCGGGAATCCCCTGAGACCGAGGAAAGCCCTTGCTCGGCCCTGGGACCATGGGGTACTAGTACGCAGGGGAAGAGACATCCACCCTGATTTCATCCCAGGAGAGGATGGAACAAACGAGATTTGCATGCTACAATGCCCCTACATACAGAAGCAAGCATTCTACGCAAGAACTACTGGTTTCAAACAGGCTGCCGCACACCGGAACCGTGAACCCGAACCAGTCCGCACCACGGGGGTATCGACCAGCCATAGGCATTCCCAAGAGGAGGATCTCAAGTGACTAGACAGACGTGGCTACACGGAAAGACAGCCCTGGTCGCTGTGTTGGTGATCATGTCCTTGATCCTGCCCCAGGCCGTCCACGCCGGGGGTAAGGTCCATGTGGTGCGACCGGGCGAGAATCTGTACAGAATCTCGCTGCGGTACGGCACGTCGGTATCAGCCATTGTCCAGGCCAATGGTCTGCGCAACGCCGATTATGTATGGGTGGGTCAACGACTGCGCATCCCTGGCAAGAGCGGAGGAAGCACCAGAAGCGGGGGTGGAGGGACCGCGCCGGCCAGCAGAGGCACGCACGTGGTGCGGAGTGGCGACAGTTTGAGCAGCATCGCACAGCGCTACGGTACATCGGTGTCTGCTATCGTCCGGGCCAATGGATTGCGCAACCCCAACTACATCTGGACGGGACAACGGCTGCGCATCCCTGGGAAAAGCGGAGGAGGAACCACCTCGACGGGCGGGGGCTCGTCCAAAACCTACAGCGGGGGCAGCGGCAAGTGGATTGAAGTAGACATCAGTAGCCAGAGGGTGCTTGCCCATCAGGGCAACACTGTGGTGCGCAGGATGGTCGTCTCCACGGGGCTCGCCCGTTACCCGACACCAACGGGACGCTTCCGCATCTACGCCAAGTACCCCAGCGTCACCATGTCCGGGCCCGGGTATTACCTGCGCGGAGTGCCCCACACGATGTTCTTCTATGCCGGCTATGCCCTGCACGGCACCTACTGGCACAACAAGTTTGGCCGGCGCATGAGTCACGGTTGCATCAATCTCACACGCGGTGACGC
>CBDUWJ010000032.1:0-12164 GCA_965370895.1 uncultured Anaerolineae bacterium
GCGTTTCAGTGCTGCGTATTGCTCGTGAGCTGGTCAGCAACTTCCTGCCACCATTTCTCTTGCGGCGACGCCGGCCAGGTGTTGTGCCCTGAATCCTTGAAAACCCACATCTCTTTCTGGGTTGTGAGCGAGTCGTACAGTGCTTGGGCTTGTTCCCTCGGGATAATCTCGTCATTGTCAGCAACCACAATCGCGACCGGTTTCTTGAACCCCCTCAGATTCGTGATGCTGTCGTACTTGTCGCGAACCAACCACTTCACCGGCAGGAACCAGTAGATGGATTGAGCCAGCTCAGGTAGACTGGCGAAAGGTGTGATGAGAGCCAACCCCTCAACGGACAGACTGGCGTCCGCTGCAACGGCTGTCGCGACTCCGCATCCCAGAGACTCTCCCCAAACGTACAGGGGACCGTCGAAATCCTCTTCTGCCAGCCTGACCGTAGCCTTTGCATCCGTGATCAATGCCCGCTCACTGGGCCGGCCTTCTCGTGCACCGTAGCCTGGATATTCGGCCAGGACGACTCGAAACCTCAGAGGCTCCAGTGCTGCCACGTAGTGAAGGCGGTCAAACGCGGATCCACCATTGCCATGAAAGACGATGACTGTTCCACGGCTGGCGCTCGAACTGGGTGCCACTAGACCACGGTATCCCTCGTCTGAGGTCGGCCACAGCGCGACAGAGTATCGATCTGCGGCTTGGATCAATTCCGCCATGGAGTATTTGTGCGGTTGATAGATGAGGCTATTCTGCAGGAGATGTATGACGGCAATCATGACGATCCCGTATAGGATAACCCTCAAGAAGAACGCCCTGTACTTGCCTGCCAGGACATAGAGCCTCCTCGTTCCAGATAGCGCGGGTCTGTGCTCCATCAGGCCTCCCAAAAGGGCAACTCCTGGATTGCAGTGGGCCGCCTCACGAGATCAAGCTGGGACGCTGTGGCGGGGCTCGATGGCGGGCGGGGCGTCGTGCGCGAATCCTCGTGCCGTGGGCGCCATCGCCCCGATCCCTGGTCGGCGCGGAAGCCTCTCGGGCTGCGTTAGAGCCGCAAGGGATTCTTGTGTTCATGGACGCAATGTACAACACTGCATGCCTCTTACTGGTCCGATAGTGCTGCAGAGGCCGTGAAGCGAAACCGGGAAGGGGCTACTGGATTCTACTTCTCGCCTGCTAGTTTCAGCACCTCGGCAATGACACCGTCACCTGGTCGGATGCCGCCAAGACGTAGCTGATCAATCTAGGGCGTAACTGCATCCACCAACCCAACCTGTTTTGCCTTCAGCAAGACACCCAGTGTCCCGGTCAAACGTTGTCCCAGTCTCTTGGGGTGTCGCCTTGCCAAGCGCACATCGATGATGACCAGATCGGCGTTCAACTCTTGCACCAGCGCGATGACTTCTGCCTCGCCTCGGTCGAGATCTGCAAGCAGATCCGCCCGCCGGGGATCCTGCGACGAGGCAACACGCAACCAAGTCGCCCCTCGCAGTTCAGCACTACCGATTCCGCCTCGTCCGCCAGCGAATACCTCAGCCTGCACCGCTGAGGGCGTTACGACTTGGCCGTAGAGCTGCCGCAGCAGGTCCCACTTGCCAATCCATGGCAGGGCGATGATCGAAGTGGTGTTATCCACGACCCCTGGAGGCCTTTCAGGCATTGGCCAAGTCCTCAGCGAGTTCGCTGAAATCCTGCCCCACTGGCGACAGGCCAAAACGGGAGAGCTCAAATATGAACGCCACCCGGCTCATCCCCGCCAGTTTGGCAGCAGCGCCCGTAGACACGCGATCCATCTCGTACAGTTTCACCGCCAGGAGGAGTCTATGTCTGATTCGAACTCCTGAGGGCTCCTCTTCATGGACAGCAATAGATCATCCGAATACGGTATGGTCAGTACATTCATTGACATCGCAACCTATGTCCCTGCCCCATTATACTCGCCTTCCCCATGACTGTCAATGCCGCGCGAATGACGACGGATGAGCCGCTGCTATTGGGTATCAAAGAGGAGTTGGGCGACCTGTAAGACGGCTTGCCAGGTCCAAGGCCCGAGGTCCACCACTCGCTCAGCATCAAACAGCGTCGCGCCGCTCTTCGCGGCAAAGGGATGGCAGCCCTTCAGGGACATGGTCAGGATCTCGCTGCCGGCCCGAACCGTGGCCTGCGTATGTACCCAAACATCTTCCCCCGTCTCGTCCCAGAGCTGCCAGGTCACTGAGGCGACCTGCGGTCTGCCCTATCTCCGACTGGCTTGCAGCAAGGACTGTGGCTTGAAAAGGGGCAGGTTCTACGCAAACGTGACCATATTACGCTGCGGTAGGGACTCGATCTCTGAAGATCAGATCTGCGATGGGCATTGACCGCAACTCCAGGCGCGTCAGATCCATGAGCCTGCCGGCATCTTCGATTTCGACACCGACGACGCGGTTGTGTTCGTTTAGGTCCAGCACTGCTCCGGGTACGATTTCTTCGGACTCTGCACTTGTGCCCTCGGCAAGCCTGATATAGAGCATATCCGAATCCGGATGATATTGGTGGATCATACTGTTACTCCTCACGACCTGAAACGGCGATCAATAAAGGCGATATGGACAGTCTCTCCGTCCGGCCCGGTCAACACCCGTAGGTTCTTGGTAGCTTCTTCGATACGGAGTGATCGTGCCACGATTCGACGGAAACCACAAGGAGCGGAAATGGACTCTGGCGCCGCCGCCTGCTCATCCGTGCACCGTGCCGTCGGGCATGGCTGCAGCTTCTCAGCCGCTATGGCACATTCCGCAGCACCAACGGCAGAAAGATAAAGCCCTGCTCTTCACTCTGCCTGTTGGTGAAGGTACAGGTCACAGTCTCGCCCCGATCCAGCCCGATGGCGCCGGGGTCGCTGCCGTCGTCACAGGTGGCGGTGGCAAGGATCCAGCCGGCCGGTACCGTCTCGGCGACGGCGTAGGCGCCGGGTTTGAGGTCGCCGCTGTTAAACGGCATGGCTGCATCGGTCAGCGAAAAGGCCCGGTTGACGCTGTCCGGTCCGCCCGTGAGGGCAAAGTCGAATGAAGCCGGGGCGCCGCCGGGGTCGGTCACCTTGTCGACAACGATCGTGCTGGGTTGCGTTGTCCGCTGGGGGGCCTCATACGCACCCATGTCGATCACCGCATCGCCGTCCCCGTTTCCATCGACGATGCGCGGCTGGCCGGCCAGGTCAGTAGCGGTTGAGTTGTAGGAGTTGTTGCCCTTGTCAATGGCCGGGGAACCGCTTCGCAGGCGCAGGTCGTCGTCGGGGGTGCCGGGGACGCCGTCCGCGCCGTCGGCGTCGACGAACAACGGATCGGCGTCGATGTTGCCCGTGCCCGGGTAGCCGCCCTGCACATCGCTGTAAGTGACGGGCACCGTGCTGTTGTCATTGGAGATTTCGTCGGGGGTGTTACCCCACAGGATGCAGTTGCCCAGCGTCGAGCTGCTGTTGGCGCCGTTATGCATCCCACCACCCCTGTAGGCGGAGTTGGCGCTGAAGGTGACGTTGGTCAGCGTTGGGCTGCTGCTGGAGTTGTACATCCCGCCGCCAACGCCAGACCTATCGGCGGCGTTGCCGCTGAAGGCGACATTGGTCAGCGCCGGGCTGCTGCTGGAGTTGTACATCCCGCCGCCGATGTACCGGGAGGAGTTGCCGCTGAAGGTGACGTCTGTCAGCATCGGGCGGCTCCTGTAGTTGTACATCCCGCCGCCGTACTCCTCAGCGGAGTTGCCGCTGAAGGTGACGTTGGTCAGCGTCGGACTGCTGTCGCGGTTACACATCCCGCCACCCCTATCGGCCGAGTTGCCGTTAAAGATGAGGTCCGTCAGCGTCGGGCCGCCGCTATAGTTGTACATCCCACCGCCGTTGTTGGCGGCCCCCGCGCTCCCATCTGCGTGGCCGGCGGTGACCGTGAAACCATCGAGCAGTGCGGTGGCATCGGTGCTGCTGCCCGTGACGACGTGGTAGCTGTTATCGCTGTCGTCGCCCGCCGTCCCAATGTCGCCGTTGAGGATGGTCGCGTTGGCAGCCCAGTCCCGCTGCTCGCGGCTCGTTTCGGTTCCGGCATAGCCGCCGTACACCGCCACGCCGCTCACCAGTTGGAACGTGGCACTGCGGTCGGTGCCGGTCGTGGGCTTGTGGGTGCCCTTGGCCACCCAGATTTCGTCGCCCGCGGTGGCCTGGCCGAGTGCGATCTCAAGCGTGCAGGCCTTCGCCCAGGAGCTGCAGTTGCCGGCGCCGCTGGCGCTCGGCTTGGCGTACAACACGCTGTCCGCCGCCATCCCCCAGCCGGCCGGCGCGATCAGCAGCAAGGCGCAGAAAACGACTAAAGAGAACCAACCTTTGCCTATCATTTTCACCTTCCCTTTAGGTACTGTGCGCGTTACGTCTGTCTTGACCGCGCTGTCACCGCCTCCGCCACCGATACTCCTCACGCACTTCGCACCGCACCCGCCCGATGCAGACCAGCCCGCGGCTCTGGCCGCTGACGCGGCTGCCAGGCTGGATGCACATATCCCCTTCCCGGTGGATGCATCAGGCGCAGAAGGCCAGCGCCTCTGGCGTCTCCCCGGGCCGTCGAGGGGCCGCGGGTCAGGCTCATCACCAACACCACTGCCACTTGACCAACCACCATGCCCAGCCCGCCAGAGCCACCCCCTGGCCCACCTTGCACCCATCTTCCCTGGCCTGGTGGACGGCATCCTGCGCTCAATCATGCACCGGCAGCCGTCCAGTGAGAAAGCTCCAGGAAACTGCCATTTACAGCAGACCCATTGCCGTGCACGTAATGCGGTGCTTAAGGGCAAGCACCAAGCCAGCTTTGTGCCGCGGGAGCTGGCTACCACCCCAGGCGCCCAAGAGGATCAGGCCCACGCCCACTGGCGCGGGACCAGGAATGCCCCTGCCACTATTGCCTCCATTACGGACATCGCCCCCACCTCCCTCGACAGGTGGACAGCAGCCCCACACCAGCAAAGCCGCCCGCTCACCGCCATAGCAGGCGCCCCGGCTGCTGCCGGGCGGACGCGAAGGGCTCGCTATGCTAGACTATGCTCGCCAGGCCGTCCGCGCCGTCTGGTCGTTGCCCTAGACGCTGGAACATCACAGGCCTGTGTCTATCCACACTGCCATTATAGCACGGATCGACAGGAAACTCCAGCACGATACGAAAGAGTAGGACCCCAACACCGCCTCCAGCCACCGCGCAGCGTTCTACGCTATGTTGCTCACGAACCTGGCGTGGGTTTGGGTTGTGGTCGGGGAGGCGTTGCTGAGGCCGTACTTTCCCAGGCTGGTGGGTGTTTGCCCTGTCCTGGTCGATCCGTGGCCCAAAGACCGGGGCCAGCCTCAGCGTTGACTACCACAGGAGCTCCTTGGTTGCACCAAACGCATGTTTGTGGTATACTGCGAGCAGAACGGGTGTGTTGCGATGCCAAGGGGAACCAGGGCTTGGCAGAATACTGTGTTGCCGGTGCCCATACGGTAGTTCATTGACCGGAGCCACTTGTCCAATCCGAAGCAAGTCTGTTGATTCGGCCGCTCTCAACCGTTGTCTATGCGCTTGACAAGCTCGGTGATATCGCTGACCGTACGGCGGTCGTGGTTGGGCTTGGTCCAACAGGGCTTCTCGCCACCTGGCTGATGAACAAGTGCGGTCCGCGCAGGGTCGTTGGTATGGACCCAATAGCAGGGCGGTGCCACCCAGCGCATCGCGTTGGCGCTGAAAAGACCTTTGCGGTGAACAGTGGAACACTACTGCATCTCATTGCACAAGAAGACACATGGGCACCTGCTGACATCTGTGTCGAAGCTGTTGGACATCAAACACGCATCGTCAACGACTGCATACATCTCGTCAAACACAGCGGCACGGTTCTGATCATGGGCGAGCCAGATCAAACCGATCTACCCGTTTGCCTTTGGCTGTTTTTTCGGCGGAACATTCACCTAATTGCATCTGCTACTCCCTCGTGGGAGACATGGCTGACACGAGCCGCACATTGTCCAGGACCCATCGCCTACGCCGGAGTTGATCACGAGCAAATCCTGCGCCAGGCGGGAAAAGAGGCAGATGTGATTGAGTGGGATGGCGGCAACAACGAGACCCCCTTCTTTGTACCAACGTCTCACATTGTGGGGACGGACCCCCATCGAGCGGGGCACGAAATGAGGTACTACCCTGGTGAGACAAACCTGAGGATGGCGGACGTGGTGGTCATCAACAACGTGGATACTGCCAGGCCGGAAGATCTCGAGACGCCGCGGGCAAACATCGCTGCAGTCAATCCCGATGAGATCACGATCGAAGCGGCATCGCCCGTAGTGGGGGACCCGGCCGCGCTGCGGCGCAAGAAGGTACTAGTGGTGGAGGATGGTCCCACCTTCGAAAAAACGCCCTGCGACCTGGTGACCATTGGGACGCCAATCGACCCGAGTCGGGTGATCAAGCTCGATAAACCCAGCCAGCGTGTCCGACATGAGCTGCAAAAGGTCGGCAAACCGGACCTGGTGGACCTGTTGGTTCCTGCATTTTCCTGATACGGAAATCATCACGCTTCTGCAGCGGAATGTCCGCTTCTCGCACCGCCGCACCAGAGATTGCGTGAAAGGGTCGGAATGAGAATCGAAGTAGACTGCGAGCGCATCCGACACAATACGGAGGCTGTTGTCCGCGTCTGCGCCGCGCAGGGCATTGAGGTCGTGGGGGTGACCAAAGCCTGCTGTGGCCATCCTGCGGTCGCCCGGGCCATGCTAGCAGGTGGGGCAAGCTTCTTGGGCGAATCGCGCCTGGAGCACGTGCGGCGGCTACGAAAAGCGGGTATCAGCGAGAAAATCATGCTCCTGCGCCTGCCCAGTCCAAGCGAAGTTGAGGAGGTAGTCTCACTCACCCAGGTCAGTCTCAATTCACAGGTAGAGACCGTGCGCGCCCTTTCCCGCGCTGCGCAGGCGCTTGGGGTCACTCACCAGGTGATACTCATGGTGGAGATCGGCGACCGCCGGGAAGGCGTGATGCCCGAAGAGGCGGTGGAGGCAGCCCAGGGCATGTGCGGGCTTTCGGGCATCGAGTTGATCGGTATTGGTTCCAACGTGACCTGTATCGGCGGCGTGTTGCCTACGCGGGAGAACACGCAACTGCTGGTGGATGTGGCCCTGGACGTCGAACGCTCCCTGGGTATCCGATTCCGGGTGGTTTCCGGTGGCCCCACCGCCAGCCTGGCCCTCATTGAACGCGGTGAGATGCCGCCACGCGTCAATCAACTCCGCATCGGCGAAGGCATTCTGCTGGGTGGGGATAGCTCGGGCAACTGGCCGTTGCCCATTCCCCATCAAGACGTGTTCAACGTGGTGGCAGAGGTCATTGAGGTTGGCGACAAACCATCACTGCCCGAAGGCCCCATCACCGAGGATGCCTTCGGACGCACCCCTCACTGGGAAGACCTGGGACTCCGCCGGCGCGCTGTCCTGGCCATGGGCGAGCAGGATGTGCGCGTTGATGGCTTGCATCCCAAACGGCCAGGCGTCACGATGGTGGGGGCCAGTTCGGATCACCTGGTCGTGGATGTCACCGAAGCCGACCCGCCCGTCCGCCTGGGCGACGAACTGGAGTTCGAACCGATCTATGCCGCCCTGGCGACGGCCATGGCCAGTTTTGGGGTGACGCGGGTCATCAAACCTATGAAAGAGAGAAGGACATGCTGGACATCTTGATCAAGAACGGTACTGTGGTAGACGGCACAGGGCAGCCAGTATTCAAGGCCGACGTGGGGGTCGCGGAGGGCCGCATTGTCACAGTGGCGGCGAACGTTGAGCAGGAGGCGGTGCGCATCATTGATGCCCAGGGCCTTCACGTGGCCCCCGGATTCATTGATCCCCACACGCACTCGGATCTTCCCTTGTTGGTGGATCCTCGTGCTGAGAGCAAGATCCGTCAGGGTGTGACCACGGAAGTCATTGGCAACTGCGGCTACTCACCGGCCCCCTTGGGGGGCGCCGCCATCGAGGAGACGGGCGCCAGGATAAAAGAAATGGAGGTGGACGTCACCTGGCGGAGCATGGGTGAGTACCTGGATCGCCTGCGGAATCAGGGCACGGCACTGAACGTGGTACCTCTGGTCGGCCACAACACGGTGCGGGGTGCGGTCATCGGCTATGAAGACGTCCAGCCCACGCCCGAGCAGCAGGTCGAGATGGAGCGGGTGGTAGAAGAGGCCATGGAACAGGGTGCACGGGGGCTTTCCACCGGGCTGTACTATCCGCCTGGCTACTATGCCAAGACCGAGGAGGTAATCGGCCTGGCGAGGGCCGCGGCGCGTCAGGGTGGCATCTATGCCAGCCACATCCGCAGCGAGAGCGACCTGCTGCTGGAAGCCGTGTCGGAGGCCATCGAGATCGGCGAAAAAGCCGATGTGCGGGTCGAGATCGCGCACGTGAAAGTGGAAGGCTACCGCAACTGGAACAACATCGACCGCCTGGTGGCCTTGCTGGACGATGCCCAGGCGAAAGGACTGCGGGTTGGCTGCGACCAGTACCCATACATCGCCTGTAATAGCTGGGTGGCGGCCATCCTGCCCTACTGGGCCCAGGCCGGCGGGTTGAAGGCAGTGGCTGACCGCCTCCGCGATCCGCAAGTGCGCGCCGGGCTGCGGCAAGACTGGGAGGAGAACCGCGCCGAGTGGGAGAACCGCTCGGGCATCCGCGAGTGGACCGACATGCACATATCCGTCTGTCCCAACTGCTCAGAATTCCTGGGCAAGAACATAACCGAGATTGCCGAGGCCCAGGGAAAGGACCCGCTAGATACGGCGTTCGACCTGATCGCGATCAGCGAGGGGCTGGCGTCGGCCGTCTGTTTCACCCAGCTTGAGGAAAATGTGCAGATCTTGATGCAGCATCCGCTGGTGGTTGTGGGCAGCGATGGTTCCTCTCTCAAGCCTGAGGGCGTGCTGGGGCAGCGCAAAGTGCATCCACGGAACTATGGCACCTTCCCCCGTGTGTTGGGACGCTACGTGCGTGAGGAGCGGGTGCTCTCCCTGGTGGAGGCAGTGAAGAAGATGACGTCAATCGCTGCCGAGCGCTTTGGCCTCACGGATCGCGGTGTGGTGCGCCAGGGAGCCTACGCCGACCTGGCCCTATTCGACGCCGAGCGCGTCACGGATCGGGCTACCTTTGCCGAGCCGCACCTGTACCCTGAAGGTATCCCTTACGTCCTGGTCAATGGGGAAATCGTCCTCGATGGGGGCCAGCACAGCAGCGCCTTGCCAGGCCGAGTCCTATAGGACGATGGAATGCTGCACAAGGTAGCCGGCATTCTTGTACCGGTCCAAGAAAGGAGGTGGATTATCGGATATCGCGTTGACCGCAGTTTGACAGTGTCGAATTCCGTTCCCATTCAGAGCAGAGAAAGGAGGTAGGTTATCGGATACCACGTTGACCGCAGTTTGACAGTTTCGGATTCCGTTCCCAATCAAAGCAGAAAAAGGAGCTAGAAGAAATGAATCGAAAACGTAACCGGATGTGGACACTCACACTCTTGTTGGTCTCGGTTGCCCTCCTCGCCACGGCGGCGGGCTGTGGCCCTACGCCTGAACCGCAGATCGTCGAAAAGGTCGTAACCCAGATCGTCCAGGAGACGGTCAAGGAGACCGTTATCGTCGAGGGCACGCCCCAGGTCGTGGAGAAAGAAGTGACCAGGGTTGTGGAGAAGGAGGTCGAGGTCGAAACGGTCGTAACCGCCGTCCCAGAGCCGAAAGGGGAAGTCGAGCTGGTGATGGCTGCGGCCGACCAGTACGGCGAGACCTTTGACATCTTTAACACCTCCACGACCTTTGAACCCCACACCATGATCTACGACCAATTGGTATCCATAGACTACAACTATGAGTTCCAGCCCGGTCTGGCCAAGAGCTGGGAGACCTCGGAAGATGGCCTGACCTGGACCTTCAAGCTGCGCGAGGGTGTCACCTTCCACGACGGCAGCGAGTTCAACGCCGAGGTGGTCAAGTGGTGGCTGGAAGGCATGCAGCAGGGCGTCAACTCCTACATGTTTGAATCGATGACCAATGCCGAGGTCATCGACGACCACACCATCGACATGACTTTCGAAGGGCCTTTCCCCAACCTGCTCTACAACCTGTCCAGCTCCTTCAGCGGCATCATGAGCAAAGAGGCCTACGAAAAGTATGGTGACGAGTACGGCACCAAGTACGCCGTCGGCACCGGGCCGTTCATCCTGGAGGAGTGGGTGCCCAATGACCATCTGACTCTGGTCAAGAACCCCGACTACAACTGGGCGCCGGAGTGGAGCGGCCACAAGGGCCCAGCCCAGGTGGACAGGATCCTGTACCGTATCATGCCCGAGGATGCCACCCGCACCATCGAGTTCCAGACGGGCAACGTGCAGATGCTCGTCGACCCGCCGCCTCCGCGCGAGTTGCCCCAGTATCAGGACAACCCGGATTATATCGTCCTGCTGGTCCCAAGGGCGTCCATCCAGTTCATCGGCATGAAGGTGGACCATCCGCTCTTTGCGGACATCCGGACGCGAATGGCCGTCGGGCACGCCATCGACCGCGACCTGATCGTCGAGACGGTCTACCAGGGCCAGGGAACGCCCAGCGTCACCTACCTTTCCACCGAACTGGGCGGCGACAAGGGCGTGGCTGAGATAGCCCCCAGCTACGATCCGGACAAGGCTCAGGAACTGCTGGCCGAGGCCGGCTGGGTGATGGGCGACGACGGCATCCTGGTGGCCGAAAACGTCGAAGGCGTGGAAGCCGGCACCAAGTTCGAGGTCGACTACTGGAGCTACCAGGAAGACGAGTACAGGCGGCTGGCCGAGGTCACCCAAAAGATGCTGGCCGACATCGGCATCAAGGCCAACATCCAGCTCATGGACTCAGCCACCTACAGCGATGCGCTGAAGGGTGGCGAGACCGCGCTCATCCTGCGCTCGTACGGGTGGGACAACAACGACATCCTGGAATGGTTCCACCACGGCAAGTACGCGCCCTATCCCAACTACCTGGGCGTCAACGACCCCGAGTGGGACGCGGCGTTGGACGACGCCAACTATGCCACAGCCACCTGGGGGGAGCGCGATGCCAAGTACATCGACATCCACAAGCACCTCATCGAAGAGTGGTACCCCTGGGCGCCCATCCGCCAGCGCGCCGACGTGTACCTCGTCCGTTCCAACGTCAAGAGCTTCAAGCCGCTCCCGCTAAAGGGGCTTAATGGACCCATCGTTTGGACCCAGATCTGGGTGGAGCAGTAGACCGGTCCTGACGGCAGACGTGCTGCTGGGTGGCAGGCTCTGTCACTCAGCAGCAACACTGTTCGCACCGATTCTACGTTGCCGCGTCACAGCGGCCAGGGGGCTAGCATGACCGCCTATCTCATAAAGCGCTTTTTGCTTGCCATACCCGTTCTCTTTGTGACGGCCTTTCTCGTCTTTGGGACCTTGCACCTCTCACCTGGCGATCCGGTGGACATGATCGTGGGCCCCATCGCCCCAGAGCACATCCGGGAGCGGGTCCGCACCGAGTTGGGACTGGACAAGCCGCTGCCGGTGCAGTTTTTCCTCTATATGAGCCACGTCGTCCGCGGCGACCTGGGACAATCGATCCTCAGCAAGCGCCCGGTCTGGGAGATGATCAAGCAGAAACTGCCCGTCACGGCAAAGTTGGGGGTGGCCGCCTTTGTTCTTGCCTATGGCCTGGCGCTGCCGCTGGGCATCATGGCCGCCCTGAAGCGCAATACGTTCTTCGACTGGTTCTCCATGGTGGTGGCCTTGATCGGGGTCTCTATGCCGGGCTTTTGGCTCGGGCTGCTGCTGATCTACGCCTTCTCGGTCCATTTGAAGCTGTTTCCGCCGACGGGACACGGCAGTCTCAAGTACCTGATCCTGCCGGCGCTGGCCCTGGGGCTGCCGCGCGTCGGCCGCATCGCGCGGATCACCCGCTCCAGCCTGCTAGAGGTCATCGGTCAGGACTATATTCGCACGGCACGGGCCAAAGGGCTGGGCGAAAGGGCTGTGGTCGCTCGCCACGCCGTGCGCAACGCTCTCATCCCCATCATCTCGCTGATGGGCCTGGACCTGGGCTACATCTTGGGTGGGGCGGTGGTCATCGAAGTCGTCTTTGCCCGGGCGGGGATTGGCAGC
>CBDUWJ010000033.1:0-12096 GCA_965370895.1 uncultured Anaerolineae bacterium
ACGCGACGTCCGCGGCGCCGCCTATCTCGCCTTCATCTACGCCACCCTCGGCGCCACCGGCCCCTACGACGAAGCGCTCAGCGGCGTGCCGCGCGAGGACCTCGTCGATGGCGCCGGTCGGCTCATCCGCTGGACGGGCCTCACGTATCCGAAGTGGCGGCGGCGGTGGCAGGCGGCGAGGACCAACTGCGCCAGAAACCGTTCACCTTTACGACGGACAATCCTGTCGCTCCGCTGCACCACGACCGCGACCAGATGGAGGGCGCACTCGAGTTCGCCAGGTACGGGCTGCCCATCGACGTCACCAGCGAACCTCAGGCCGGGGCGACCGCACCAGTGACGATGGCGGGGCTACTGGCCCAGCAAACGGCCGATATCATCAGCGCGATCACCATCATCCAACTGGCAAACCCCGGCAATCCTGTGTGGTACGGGACTTGCGGCTCGATCATGGACCTGCGGCTGGGGCGCATCGCCATTGGCGCCGTTGAGATGGGCTTGATCAACGTCGCCAGTGCGCAGATCGCCCACTACTATGACATTCCGTGCAGAGGCACGGCTGCGGCCACGGACTCGAAGCTGCTGGATATCCAGGCAGGGTTTGAGAAGGCAATTGTACTGACCATGGCCGTGCTGGGTGGCGTCAACAAGATCTTTTACCCCGGCACCATGGAGGGCGCGCTGACCGTCAGCAAGGAAAGCCTGGTCATGGATGACGAGATTATCAGCGGCCTGTACCGGGTAGCGGATGGTGTGGAAGTCAATGAGACGACCTTGGCGACGGACGTGATCCACAAGGTCGGGCCAGGGGGACATTTCCTTGGGCAGCGGCACACGATGCAGTTTGTGGAGGGTGAGCACTTTTTGCCGACCTTGAGTGACAGGCGCACGCGTGACGTGTGGGACCAGGCCGGTAGCAAGGGCATGGCCCAGGCTGCCCACGAGCGGGTCGAGCAAATCCTGGCCGAGCATATCGTGGAGCCCCTTGAACCCGGCGTCGAGGCGGAACTGGAGCGCATTGTGCGCAGGGTAGAAGAGCGAGAAGCCAACCGGCACTAGGGTGCCAGTAGAAGGCGAGAGAGAGGTTGACGATCCAATGCAAGACATAGAATTCCTGTACATGACTCGGGCGGATGTTCGCGCGACGGGCGTGGATATGCCAATGGTGATGGACGCCGTCGAGGATTCGTTCCGCCTGCACCACCTGGGGCAGACGAACCTGCCCTGGAAAACTGTCCTTGATCTGGGCGAGCACGAACGAGGACGGGGGAATGCGATGCCCGCCTACGTGGGCGGCGAGTACGACGTTTTTGGCATCAAGTGGATCGCGGGGTTCCCCAAGAATCCGGCGCTGCACGGGCTGCCACGCGCGACCGGCTTTTTTGTTCTTAATGATTCCTGGAAAGGAATTCCGCTGGCGATCATGGATTGCACCCTGCTCAGCGCCATGCGCACGGGGGCCGTGACCGGCGTGGGGGCCAAGTACATGGCCCGAGCTGACTCGGAATCGGTGGCCATGATCGGCGCGGGGGTACAGGCCCGAACTCAGCTAGAAGCGCTCAAGGTCGCGCTGCCTGGCTTGCAGCAGGTGCGTGTGTTCGACATCAATCGCGAGACTGCCGAGGTTTATGCTGCAGAGATGGGCGAGTTGCTGTCCATTGAGGTTCGGGCGGTGGATAGCGCCGAACTCGCTGTGCGGGACGCGGACGTGGTCGTCACAGTGACCGTCGCGGATGAGCCCATCGTCAAAGACGCGTGGATGAAGCCCGGGAGCTTCTTTTCGGCCGTCGGCTCCTACCAGGAAGAGGAATTCGCCGTGGTCAGCAACTCGGACAAAGTAGTGGTGGACGGCCTGGGGCACGTGCTGCACCGCGAGACGCCGATCGTTGCACTGATGATCGAGCAGGGGCTGCTCCGGGAGGACGAGATCATTGAGCTGAGCGCCATCGTGGGCGGGGAAGCACCGGGCCGCGAGACGCCGGAAGAGCGGATCTTTTTCTCGCCCATTGGCATGGGGACCGAGGATGTGTGCGTGTGCAACAATGTCTACAAGCTGGCGGTGGAACAAGGCGTCGGCACCAAGCTGAAACTGTGGGGAACCGAATAGGCGAGGGATTCGCTGACCAACGAGGAGGTAAAGAGGATGGCAACCGCTGACGATATCTATGCCAGGATGCAAGCCAGCATTACTGATTACGACGAAGCCGCGGCGGAGGCGGCCGCAAGGGAAGCCGTGGCAGCGGGATTGGACCCGGTGGAGGCTGTGGAGAAGGGCTTTGCCGGGGCGATCCGGGAGCTGGGCGAGGCGTTCGACCGGATGGAGATTTTTTTACCCCAGTTGGTCATGGCTGCCGATGCCATGAAGGCGGGGGTGACGGTGCTGGAAGAAGCCATGGAGGCCTCGGGGGGCACGCTGGAGAAAAAGGGGTTGGTGGTCTTGGGTACCGTGGAAGGGGACATCCACGACATTGGCAAGACGGTCGTTGGCGCGATGCTACTGGCCAACGGCTACGAGGTCCATGACCTGGGCGTAGACGTGCCATGCACCCGGTTCATCCAGGCGGCGGAGGAATTGGACGCGCAAGTGATTGCGCTATCAGCGCTTCTGTCCACGACCATGCTCTACCAGCGGGACGTGGTAGAACTGCTGCGTAACAAGGGGCTGGCTGACAAGTACTTTATCATCATCGGCGGCGCACCCGTGACCCAGGAGTGGGCGGATGAGATTGGCGCGGACGCGTACGCTCTCCATGCCGTCGAGGCTGTCAGCGTGCTGAACGAGCGGGAAGCGGAGTGGGCGCGATGAATCTGAAAGAGGTTGTGAAGCGCGCCGAGACCGGGCCCTTGATGGAAGCCAACGACTTTTTGATGAAGCGCGTGGCAGCCGGCGTGCTCAAGCTTCAAAAAGAGTACGACGTCCGGTGGGACGGCAAGACTCTGCTCAACCTTGACGATGAGATGGCCGACCGCTGCTGGGCAGCCGGGAAGGAGCTCCTGCTGCAGACCGGCGTTTACAGCATGAATAGCCGCCGGGTTATCGAGTTTTCGCCGCAGGAGGTGGAGGAAGGACTTCGCTTCGCTCCCGCCAAGGTGCCGATGGGTCAGGGTAAAGAAGCAACGACCGTGTACCATCGCCAGGTGGAGGACACGCGCCCGCCCTTTGTGTTTGGCGGTCCATTCAATGCCGATGTCCACGAGAGCACATTCGTCAAACTGAACGAAGCCTTTGCCCAGGAGCGTCTGATCGATGCCCTGCTGTTCCCCGGCTACCTCAAAGAGCTGGATGGGTTGACAATCCGGCCTGGCTCCGGACTGTCCAGCCGGGCGGCGGTGCTGTATGGGCAGTGGGCGCGCGAAGCGGTGCGGCGGGCGGGGCGACCCGGTCTGGCTATCTGTGGGCACGCCGTCATGGCGCTGAACGAGATTGCATGTACCTCGGAAGAGTGGGGCCTGCGCCAGTCGGACCCGCGGGCGATGGTCCTCATCTCAGAACTGCAGGTGGACGACGTGACCATGAGCCGGACCATGTACTACCAGGACTATGGCTGTCCGATTTACATGGCCTTTACGCCGCTGGTGGGCGGCTATGGTGGAGGTCCTGATGGCACCGCGATTGTGGCGGCGGCAAGTTTCATCGCGTCGATCATGATGGGCGGCGAGATCGTGCACATCGGGCCGCAGCATATCAAGTACAAGCAGCAGACCAACAACCACAGCCTGTTTCTGGGCAGCCTGGCAAACCAGGCAGTGGCGCGCAACAGCCACATCATTGCCACCACGAGTCACACGACGGCGGGAAGGCCAGGCTCGGACCAGTACCCGTACGAGTTCTCCGCTCTGGCGCTGGCGGTGGTGCCCAGCGGAAGCAATCTGACCGGGCCCCGTCCAGCGGAGCCGCTGGGTTACAATGACGTCAGCCCGCTAATGGCGCGTTTGCTCGCCGAGGTGGGATACGCCGCCGCCAAGCTGACGAGGGCACAGGCAGCGCCCATCGTCGAAGCGCTCTATGTCAAGTACGAAGACAAGCTCACGTTCGAAGAGGCGCCCCAAGGCCAGCCATTCGAAGAACTGTACGACCTGGACACGCTGACGCCGACCGAGGAGCACCAGGCGCTGTACAATGAGGTCAAAGAAGAGCTGGTACGGCTGGGCGTACCGCTGGATTGACACCGAAGGGTAGCGAACATGGTTCAAAGGCTGATCGTTGATGTCGCAAAGTGTACCGAGTGCCGGGCCTGCGAGCTGAGATGCTCCTTTGGCCATTTTGGGGTATTCAATGCGCGCAAATCGGGCGTGCGCATCGTGTCCAATTGGCCGGAACTGGCCCGGGCGCGGGTGTGCATCCAGTGCGAGGAGCCAGAGTGCTTGCCTGCCTGCCCGACCGGAGCGCTGGTGTATACCGAGTCGGGGTCGATCACGGTGCTCCACGACATGTGCAACGGGTGCGAGTCATGCGTCGAAGCCTGCCCCTACGACGGCATCTGGATGGACCCACTGTCGGGGCTGGCGGTCAAATGCGACACCTGTGATGGTCGGTTTGAGTGCGTGGCGGTCTGCTTGGCCGGCGCTCTCAGCATCTCCGCACCGGATGCAGCGGGATAGGAGCCAGAGAGATGTTCGAATGCTATGGAAGGAAGCTGCTGCGCATCGATCTGACCACACGGTCGATTTCTGAGGAGCCGCTGCGCGACGGGTTCATCGAGCGCTGGATTGGCGGCATGGGGTTCGGTACCAAGCTGTTTTGCGACGAGGTGCCGGCGTCCGCAGACCCACTGGGACCTGACAACAAGCTATACATCACCGTGGGCCCGCTCACGGGCACGCTGGCCCCCTTGTTCGCCCAAACCTGTATCGTCACAAAGTCGCCGCTGACGGGTGGCATCATCAATTCCTACGCCGGGGGACACCTCGGTGGCAGCCTGAAAGCCACTGGCTACGACGTCATTGCTATTGAGGGTCAGGCGGATGGTTTGGTGTACGTCCTGGTAACCCCGGACGGGGTACGGATCGTGGACTGCCCCGAACTGGCGGGGGCGACGGTGCGGGCTGCCGAAGAGGCGGTGCAAAAGGTCTCGGACACAGGGGACACCCACACCCTGGGCATCGGCCTGGCGGGCGAGAACTGCGTGAGATACGCGTCGGTAATCTCAGAAACGCGGGCCTTTGGGCGAGGCGGCGTGGGCGCGGTGTTTGGGTCCAAAAATCTCAAGGCGCTGGGCATTGCGGGTATCGGCGACGTGGGCGTTGCGGACCCGGAGGGATTCAGCGCGGCGGTCAGCGCGGCCTACAAGGCATTTGAAGAGGACCTGGCGCAGCCGTGGAGCCTGCTGGGCAGTTTTGGCAGGGTGGGCACCGGGTCGGGCATGGGCCTGATCAACGAAAAGCACGCGCTGGCGACCAAGCACCATCACCTGACCCGCTTCGAGCAGGCTGAGCAGATCGGGGGTCAGGCGTTTGCCGAGCAGTACCCGACGCGGCCAATCGCCTGCCTCGGTTGCCCGGTGCACTGCGGGATGCTGCGCAAGCCGGTGAAGACCAAGTGGGGCGAGGTTTGGACGCGGGGTCCCGAGTACGAGACTACGTACTCGCTGGGGTCACTGTGCTTCAACGATGACCCGGAGATGCTGCTCAAGGCCAACGACCAGGCGGAGGAGTATGGCATGGATACGCTGTCGCTGGGCGTGAGCATCGCCTTTGCGATGGAATGCGCCGAGCGGGGCATCCTGGGGCGCGACGTCCTGGGCGACGAGCACGTGCTGGAATTTGGCAATCCCGATACGACCATCCGCATGATCGACCTGATCGCCCACCGCGAAGGCCTGGGGGATACGCTGGCAGAGGGCGTGCGGCGGGCGGCAGGGCGCATCGGCGGGGGTTCGCAGGCGTTTGCTCTGGAAGTGAAGGGCATGGAGTTCGCGGCCTGGATGCCAGAGCGGATGCGGGGCATCGCCGCGACCTTTGCTACCTCGAACCGCGGGGCGTGCCACAAGCGAGCACCCATCGGCATGGAGCTGATGGAGGTCATCCCCATGGACAGCATCGAAGGGCGGGCGGCGCTGGTGGCCGACATCCAGAACAACGTCAACGCCATCTTTACGCTGGTTGCCTGCCGGTTTGCCGAGTTTGTCCTGCCAGTGGAGCAATTTGTAGACCTGCTCAATACTGCCGCAGGCATGGCGTATACCAAGGAGCGGTTCCTGGAGCTGGGTGAAGCGATCTGGAACATGGAACGGCTGTACAACCTGGCGGCGGGTGTGGACGGCAGCGAGGACCGGCTACCCGATATCTGCTTTGAGGTTCCAGACGATTTCCCGGCGGACGCCAAGCCCTTGACGCGGGAGGATTTCGCCACGCTGCTGGACGACTATTACTCGGCGCGCGGCTGGGACGACCAGGGCCGCCCTACGCCTGAGCGGCTGGCGGCCCTGGGGCTGAAAGCCTAGCGGACCGGGTCCGGAGCCAGGGGAGACTCGGCGGGAGATGAGCCCAAAAGTGACCGTACGGTTCACGGGCGAGCTGCGCAGCCTGGCGGGTCAAGGCAGCCTGAATCTCTCGTTGGAGCAAGGAGCCACCCTGGAAGACGCGGTGGTGGCGGCAGGTGAACTGGTCTCACCGTCCTTCACACTTCAGGTGGTAGAGCCCCTGTTGGAGGGCAAGCCAGCGGCGCCACTACTCTTGTTGAACCGGACGCTCTGTTCGGGGGCAGATCTGGAGAAGCCGGTTGGCGAGGGTGACATAATTGCCTTCGTGCTGCCGATGGAGGGTGGCTAGGGGTCTTACCAAGCGGAAGGGATGCAAGCGCTAGACACAAGGGGCGGGGCGAGCGGGCCTTGCCGGTAGATTGGCACTTGATCGATTGACATAACCAAAGGAATCCACGACGAAAGGAGCACACGATGGGGGTTTTGAGTCTGAAGGGCAAAGATGTCGTCTCTCTGGCTGATTTTTCGATGGAAGAGATCGAGCTGATTTTCCAGACCTCGCTGGAATTGAAGCGAGGGATCGCGCGGGGCGAGCTGCAGGACCATGTCTTGCGGGGTAAAGCGGCGGCGATGATCTATGAGACGCCGTCTTCGCGGACGCGCATGTCCTTCTGGCGCGCTATGCAGCAACTTGGCGGGGCGGCGCAGGACCTGAGTGGCGGCAAGATCTGGTCCGATTCGGGGGTCGAAAGCTGGGGCGACACGGTCCGGGTGATGGACCGGTATTACGACGTGATCATTGCCCGCCTTCTGGCCCAGTCTACGCTGGAGGAAGCGGCCAAGATTGCCGGCATCCCCGTCCTGAACGCCTCCACCGACTTTGAGCACCCCTTCCAGGCCCTGGCGGACTTTCAGACGGCGCTGGAAAAGAAGGGCACCTTTGACAACGTCAAGTACGTGCTGACGTGGGCCTACCACGAGTACAATCCGCCCCTGGGCCTGGTGACTTCGAGCCTGTATCTGGCATCGCGGATTCCCAACATGCAATTCGTGCTGGCCTGCCCCGAGGAGTACACGCCGCCCCAGGATATCCTGGATCGGGCCGCCGGCTTTGCCACCGAGAGCGGGGCGGATATCGAGATCGTCCACGACATGAAAAAGGCAGCCCAGGACGCGGACTTTATCAATGCCTACAGTTTTGTCATGCCGGCGGACTTTCGGGCGGGGCGGGAGTACGACTGGCAGGCCCCGGTTCCCCACAACCAGGAACCGGAGAGATTTAAGAAGTGGATCGTGGATGATGAGATCATGGGCGTTGCCAAGCCGAGCGCAAAGTTCATGCACTGCATGCCCGCCGCCGTGGGACACGAGGTGACCGCGGACGTCATCTATGGGCCGCAGTCGGTGATCCAGGACGAGGCGGAGAATCGCTTGCACGTCCAGAAGGCTGTGCTGGCGCTGCTGCTGGGGGCATAGGCCCGCTTCCCACCCCCTGCGGTCAGGGGTTGGTGTATACTGGTGTACTGGATCAAGTTCACAGAGGGAGACGAGCATGGCAGAGTCCGATCTGAGCTTGGCAGGGGTGGAGATGCGCAACCGGGTGCTGGTGGCGGCGGGCTGCCACGGCGCTGACGGCGACATCATTGTCGAGACCAGCCAGACCGGGGTGGCGGCGATTACGACCAAGACCATCGTGGCCCAGGCCGTGGAGGACGTACGTCCCTGTTTCTCCAAGGTGGACGGCGGATTCCTGAACTGCGTGTTTGGCACCACTCTGCCGCCGGAGCAGTGGTTCGAGAAGGAACTGCCCCGGGCCTCGGAGGCCGGCATTCCCATCATCGCCTCGGTGGCGGGCCTGAGCCCGGAGGAAGCAGCCGATCTGGCGGCGCGGGCGGTGGCGGCGGGCGCGTCGATGATCGAAATGCCCACCGTGTGCCCCCACATGGGCGAGATCCTGGAGGCGATGTTTCCGGGCTTGACTATGCCGCCGCCAGAAGTGCACGACGTGGCCCCCTACGTGGCCAATGTCGAAGCGGTCAGGGCGGTGGTGGACGTGCCGATCATTGCCAAGTTCAGCGCCCTGTTCCACGCCAATGTCGTCGAGTGGGCGGTGGCGGCGGAAAAGGCGGGCGTGGACGCCATTGCCTGCGCTGACGCCTTTGGGCCCGTGCTCAAGATCGATATCGAGACGGGGGAGCCGACTCTGGGCGGGCCCCGGGGAGTGGGCGGCCTGACGGGGCCGGCGCTAAAGCCGATCGCGCTGCGCATGATCCTGGAGATGGCCCAGCACGTGTCGATCCCGCTCATCGGCGTGGGCGGCATCTCGTGCGCTGAAGACGCCATCGAGTACTTGATGGCGGGAGCCAGCTATGTGGGTGTGGTGACCGCCGGGCACGTCGAGGGCGCGCGTGCCTTTGGCGAGATCGTAAAGGGCATCGACCGCTGGGTGCAGGGGCGCGGCTACGAGAATGTGGGCGACATCGTGGGACTAACGCTGCGCCGGATCGAGCGCCGCCGCGAGCGGGGCTTGATCGCCATTACAACGCCGCAGATACCGATTGTAGACGCGGACCTATGTATTGGCTGCGGGGATTGCGGCGTGATCTGCGTGTATGATGCGATCCACGTCAGCGATGATGGCATCGCCGTTCCAGACCCGGTCAGGTGCTATGGGTGCGGGGCATGCCGGGATGTGTGCCCGGTGGGAGCGATCCGGTTTGCCTATTTTGATGCGTAGGAGGAGTGCGCCCGACGTGCCGTCGGGTTGGACGGCGCCCGACGTGCCGTCGGGTTGGACGGCGCCCGCCGCGTGCCCCCAGAAGAGCGGATGGGCTCTTGAGAACCGACAGAACGTGCAGGAGGTACGAGCATGGCTGATATCCTGATCTCAGGTGGATTGCTTGGCACGCAGGATGCCGAACGACGTGTTTTCGCTGATGGCGCAGTGGCGATCGAGGGCAACCGGATTGTGGCCGTCGGACCACGGGCGGAGGTGGAGGCGGCTCACAGCGCGCCGACGGTGATTGACGCTGCGGGGAAGATTATTTCTCCAGGATTCATCTGCACCCACACGCACATGCCCAGCGTGGTGGGGCACAACATGCCGGTGGATTTCTCCAAGTTCCAGGTTTTCATGGACCTGTTGACCAAGTGGTGGTGGCCCGACGTTGAAGAGCAGACGACTTTAGAGGGCATCTACTGGACGACCCTGTGGGCCGCCGGCAAGATGCTCAAAACAGGAACCACCACCGTGTGTGACATGGTCGAAGCACCGAGCGTTGTCGAGGGCTGCCTGGACCGGACGGCGGAGGCCGTGGAGAAGCTGGGCAGCCGGGCGGTGGTGTGCTATGAATCGACGGAGCGCATCAGCCTGGAGAATGCCGCGGCGGGCATCGACGAGAACGTTCGATTCTTCAAGGCGCGTCGCGCGCTCGGCGACAGCCGGGTCACAGGACGCATTGGCGTTCATACAGCGTTTACCGCCTCGGAGGAAATGCTGCGCCGGGTGCGGGGCATCGCCACGGACCTGGGCGCCGGGCTGGTGATCCACGTAGCCGAAATCCCGCCGCCGATGGTGGTGGAAAAGTTCGGGCGCACGGCTCCGGTAGTTCTGCAGGACACCGGGTTTCTGGGGCCTGATGTACTGGCGGTGCACTGCATCCACATGGACGCGGACGAGATTGCCATCTGGAAGGAGCATGACGTCAAGGTGTCGCACACGCCGATGAGCAACATGCTGGGCGGCAGCGGCGTAGCGCCAATGGTGGAGATGCTGAACGAGGGCATCACGGTCAGCCTGGGGCACGACTGCTTCTTTACGCTGGACATGATGCAGTATATTCGCATGGCCTACCTGTTGCACAAGGTTCACCACCACAATCCGGGGGTCATTCCCTCCTTCCAGGCAATCGATCTGGCAACAACCAACGCGGCCCGGGCGCTGCAGATGGAGGACGAAATCGGGTCGCTGGAGGTCGGCAAAAAGGCAGATGTTCTCGTCATCAAGCCCAACCAGCCCTCGCCCCTGCTGCCGCAGTTGTTCTATGACACGCTGATCAACGACGTGAATGGGTCGGACGTGGAGACGGTACTGGTGGACGGCAAGGTAGTGGTGGAGGCTGGCAGCCTGGTTTACGTTGACGAGGAGCAGATTCAGCGCAAGGTGATCGAAGAAACGACGGCCCTGTGGAAGCGCGCGGGAGCAATAGTATAATGGGCGAACCAACTTATCGGGTAGGTGTAGATATTGGCGGGACCTTTACCGACGCAGTGGTCACGACCAGCGTGGGCGGGATGTACATCTTTAAATCGCCTTCCACTCCGGCGGACTCGTCCATCGGGCTGTTCGACTGCCTGGAAAAGGCCGCCACCAAGTTTGGATTCGATTTGGGCGAATTCCTGAGTGTGGTCGACTTGTTGGTGCACGGCACGACGGTGGCGACGAATACGATGCTGCAGTACAGCGGCGCCAGGACGGGCCTGATCACGACCAAGGGGTTCCGCGACGCGCTGGAGATGCGCAGGGCGCACAAGGAGAATATCTGGGACCTGTCGCTGGCGCCTCCGCCACCGATCATCCCCCGCTACCTGCGGCTGGCGGTGACAGAGCGCATCAACTATGCGGGCGAGGTGGTGGCGCCCCTGGACGAGGAAGAGACGCGCCAGGCGGTACGCCAGCTCAAAGCCGAGGATGTACAAGCCATCGCGATCTGCACGCTCTTCTCTTTCCTGAATCCGGTGCACGAGCGGCGGATCCGGGAGATCGTGCGGGAAGAGTTCCCCGAGTGCTATGTGTCGATCTCTTCGGAGATTCTGCCCCAGGTGCGCGAGTACGAGCGGACGTCTACGACGGCGGTGAATGCCTACGTGGGGCCGGTGCTGGGGCGTTATTTAAAAAATCTCCAGGAAAAGCTGGCAGCGGCGGGCCTGCAGCGCGAGGTGCTGATCACTCAGTCGAATGGTGGCGTAATGTCGGCGGGCCATGCGCTGGAACACGGGGCCTCGACGCTGCTGTCGGGACCGTCGGCGGGCGCGGTGGGCGGCATGTTCTTTGCCACCCAGCTCAATGTGCCGGACCTGATAGTCATGGACATGGGCGGCACCAGCTATGACGTCAGCCTGATCAAGGATGGCGTGTACGCGATGACGACGGAGGGCGAGATTGCCCGCTACCGGGTGGCGCTGCCCATGATCGATATTCATACAATCGGCGCGGGCGGCGGGTCCATCGCTCACCTGGACGATGGCAGCATGCTCAAGGTGGGGCCCCAATCGGCGGGGGCGGACCCGGGGCCGGCGTGCTATGGGCGGGGAGGCACTGAACCCACGACCACCGACGCCAACGTCGTGCTGGGGTTCATCAACCCAGACTATTACCTGGGTGGCGAGTTTGCCATCGACAAAGAAGCGTCGGCGGAAGCGATCCGGCAGCAGATCGGAGAGCCGCTGGGCCTGGATGCGGTCGAGGCCGCGTACGGCATCTTCCGGCTGGTGAACGCCAACATGGCGGATGCAACCCGGGTGGTGAGCGTGGAAAAGGGACACGATCCACGAGACTTTGCGCTGGTCGCAGCAGGCGGCGCGGGCGCTATCCACGCCAGCAAGATCGCTGAGAACGTGGGGATTCCCAGGGTGATTGTACCCAAGACAGCGTCGGTCTTTTGCGCGCTGGGCA
>CBDUWJ010000034.1:0-12064 GCA_965370895.1 uncultured Anaerolineae bacterium
ATGGACCAGTTTGTCGAGATGACCCTGGCTGGCAAGGACGCCGCTGAGGCAATGCCCTTGGTGCAGGACCACCTAAACCGTTGTAGAGACTGCCGCGAGGAGTTCGAGGCGCTTATGGCGGCGCTGCGCACCGTCGCCTAGTCAGGGGCTCATTCTGGGACAAGTGCCAGGAGGAGGCATCGTGCCTCCTCCTGTTCTTTTGCCGGGACAAGAGGCCTGTTGCTTTCTCAGTGGATTGCGCCGTGCACGAAAATGCATCAACGGGTGAGGCCCCTGAGGCCCGAACCGGTCGCGGGACAGAATCGGGATGAGGCGCGAAAAAAGAAGAGCAGGGACCCACAATGGGATCCCTGCTCTTCCCCTCACAAGGAGGAGAAAGGAGTGTGATCATTGTACTAGGGTTCGGCCAGGGGACAGTAATCAGGATCACAAATCGGACTTAATCAGTCGTGATTAGGTCCCGCATCCCTTCGAATGTTGCCGGACCAATGCCCGAAACGTCCATGATATCCTCAATCTGGGTAAAGGGGCCGTTAGCTTGGCGATAGTCTAGTATGCGCTGGGCGCAGACTGGTCCAATGCCTGGCAACGACTCGAGTTCTGCCGCCTCCGCTGTGTTTACATTGACCTTGCCACCCACGGCAGGCAGGTTGGACGGCAGCCGGACCGGCGGGTTTTCCTCGTCCAAGTGAGGGATGTAGACGTGTTGTCCGTCAGCCACCGGTAGTGCCAGGTTGATGCGGTCTAGATCCGCGTCGTCAGTTGGCCCACCTGCCGCCTGGAGGGCATCTTTGACGATGCTATCTGCCGCAAGCGTGTACACATCAGGGCTATGCACGGCCCCGCTGACATAGACCCGGACTGGGGACGGGGTTGGCGTTGCCTCTGGGGGTGGGGAAGGCGTGGATGTGCTCAAGATGATCGGCGGTGCCTTGGGGCGGAGGACTTGGAAGAGAACCGCACCAACAACAGCCGCCACGACCACGATAATGAAGAGGACCACGCGGTGCCTCTCCCACCACTTCTCCATGTCACCCTCTGGGAACGAACTCAGCTCAATCTCACCAAGCGGCAGATCCTGCAGACTGCAACGGGCCCCCTCTATTCCTCAGGACAGAGGTCCAGGCCTTCCCAAGCTGGCCAGGCGGTGGGGTCGATGTCGACAGCTTTCAACAGCCAGGGACGTGCCTCGTCGCAGCGCTCCAGATAGACATAGGCTAGCCCCAATTCGTAGTAGTACTCCAGTTCGTCAGCTCCCAGTTCTATAGCCTTCTTGTAGGCTGGAACGGCATCCTCGTAATTGCGCAGGACATAGTAGGCGAGTCCCAGATGCCCGTAGGCCGGGCCATAAGTCGGGTCGACCTCGATGGCTTTCTGCAGGACCACCACTGCTCGCTGGTGGTCGCCGGTGTTGAAATAGGCACGGCCCAGGGAATCCAAGGCGTGGGCGCTGTTCGGCTCCACTACGGTGGCCCTTTCGTAGGCAGATAGGGCATCCTTGTACCGGTTATAGGTCATGTGGATCCGGCCCAGGTCAATGTAGGGCTGGGCCAGCCGGGGATGAAGCTGCGAGGCGCGCTGGTATTCGGCTACCGCATCGCGATAGTTGCGCTGCTTTTCCAGGGCATAGCCCAGGTCTCGATGGGCAAACACACTACTATCATCCAAGCTGACGGCCAGGCGGGCCGATTCTGCAGCCTGCTTCGCCTGGCCCAGGTCAGCATAGACCTCAGCCAGGTAGGCGTGCGCTTCGGCATATCCAGGGTCGAGATCGGTGGCGCTCAGACAGGCACCCAGTGCCTCTTGAAGCTGGGCCTGGTCACCGACTCCTGCGTTCCAGTCGAGGGCCATGCACAAGGCGGCCAACGCCTCGGCGCTGTCCGGTGCAACCCCCACCGCCTCGCGAGCCTTTTCCACTGCTTCGCCCGTACGATGGCGGAGGGTCAACAGGCGGGCCCACCACACGTAGGGCGTCGGATCGGTCGGATCCAGGGCAGCAGCCTCGCTGTATTGGGAAATAGCCTCATCCAACAGCCCCTGGCGATACAGATCGTGGGCCTCGGCCATCACGTCGGCAGCGGTAGGTGTGGGCGTGGGCGTCGGGCCAATCTGAACGGGCTTGATTAGTTCGCGCCGCCAGACCAGGATGTACACCCCGAAGGCAATGAGCACCAGCAGAATGAACACCCGAATAGGCGAGGAACGTCTTTTCTTTTTCGGTCGAATATACATGCCCTGCTCCTGCAGCATGCACTATCAGTAGAGCGCAATCCAACGCTCCCAGCCGGACTTGGGTGAGCTCAATCGAGCTTGCTGTGACCGGCGTTTTCCAGGCACAGAACCGCCGGATCACGTATCGAGCCGTAGCAAGCTCGTTGAGGTCCACGGATCGTGGTATGATCTACCTGGATGACTGTGGTGTCTGGAACCCCTTGGGTGCTGAACTCGCACGTTCCATGCTTTTCCAGGTATGCGTTAGTAGATGGTCAGGTAGCGATCGAGTTCCCATCCGCAAACCTGGATGGAATACTCTTGCCACTCGATGGTCTTGGCTTCGATAAAGCGCTCAAAGATGTGATCACCGAGGGCGTCTCGCATCAACTCGTCGCGCTTCAGTTCCTCCAATGCTTCGCCCAAGGAACCCGGCAATGTGCCCAGACCACGCGCTTCGCGCCCCTGATCGTCCAGGTGATAGAGGTCTTCATTGGAGATTGGCGGTGGTTCCAGCTCCTGCTTGATGCCTTCCAGTCCAGCGCGGAGCATAACGGCGAAGGCCAAGTAGGGATTGCAGCTTGGATCGGGGCAGCGAAGTTCCAGACGTGTGGATTCGGGCCGGTCGGGAGTCACCTGGGGCACACGGATCAGCGCCGAACGGTTGATCTGGCCCCAACTGACATAGACAGGTGCCTCGTAGCCGGGGACCAACCGCTTGTAGGAGTTGACCAAAGGGGCCAGCACGGCACACATGCTCCGTGCGTGGGCGAGCTGGCCGGCGACGAACTGCTGGGCCATTATTGAAAGGCCAAGCTCGGTTTGATTGCTGGCAAAGGCATTGTAGCCCGTGTCCAGGTGCACCAGACTCTGGTGGACGTGCATCCCCGAACCGTTGATGCCTGCAATCGGTTTGGGCATGAAAGTAGCGTGTAGACCGTGCTGTCGAGCTATTGCCTTCAGGGTAGACTTGAAGGTAACCACATTGTCAGCTCCACGCAGAGCGTCAGTGTAGCGAAAGTCGATCTCGTGCTGCCCGGTGGCGACCTCGTGGTGGCTGGCCTCGACGCGGATGCCAAAGGTAGCCAATGCTCTGGCCATCTCCTTGCGTACACCTACACCGCGGTCGGTGGAAAGGTCGAAATATCCTCCTTGATCGTGAGGCAAGGGTAGGGCACTGCCGTCCCCATCCCGTCTGAACAGGAAGAACTCCGGCTCTGCACCGGTGTGAAAGCTCAGACCCATCGCTGCCGCATCGTGTATCGCCCGTTTGAGAACTTGGCGTGGATCGCCCTGGAACGGTTCACCGGAGGGTGTGTACACATCACAGATGAAGCGAGCGGTCGGGCCGCTATCCTGCTCCCAGGGAATGATGGAAAAGGTGTCCAGGTCTGGCACCAAGTACATGTCGCTCTCGGCTATGCGGGCAAAGCCCTCCACCGATGAGCCGTCGAACCATATGCCACGATCCAGAGCTGTCTCCAACTCCTGAACGGGGATGGTTATGCTCTTGACGATGCCTACGATGTCGGTGAACTGCATACTGATGAACTCGATGTCTCCATCCCCAACGCGGCGCGTGATTTCCTCTTTTGTAGTCATGGGTCAGCTCTCATTCTCAGACAGGATAGAATTGCGGAGACCCAGCCAGCAAGGCAAGAACTGGCGCGTTCGTCTCCAAGTATGTTTCCAGCGGCAAGTATAACAAAGGCGGCAAGACTTGTCAAATAGCGCCTTTTGAGACAGGGCCCAAGTTGTGATGTGCTGGCACTAATCTCAGTTGAACCGGAATAGGTGCTGGGCTAGCGCCAGTCGGGGGGCACAAACGACACGGATCGTTCTATTCAGGTTCATCTGGTAGTACAAACCATGAGCTAGGAGGACACGATGTCCTACCAGATTCCTCCCCAGAAGAAGCCGGATGGCCAAAACTTCTTCCTCCTCGTTCGCTTTTTGTGCAATGGACAAACCGCTCTCTGACAGATCCTGGACTCTCAACGATGTCGAGAGAGTGGAGCCGTCCTGCAATGCAGATCTCGCACCCACCAAAGCAATTGGGTGCAGACCATTCCCGGCACGGGCTGGAAAACCATCTTGCGTCTCTACGGGTGGCTTGAACTGTGGCTCGCGATAGCTTGGGCGTCCTGAGCCAAGCGGTTGAAACAGGGGACACGCGAGGCAATCATCTGCCGATGTAGCAGCTAGCGATCGATTGCAGCCGCCGACACTTTCGTGCCGCTGCTGAAGCGCAACGTTGGGTCGTCGTCGGCGTCAGTCACAAGGTATCTGGATCCGGATTCGACTTGAAAAAGCCAGTTCATTGGCTGGCTGGGTCTTGTCGTTTGAGCCCCGCCCTATTGGAGGGATTCGCTACAATCGCCAGGGGGTCTCCGGCTGGGTTCACCAGCAGGCCTACCTCCATCCGTATCCCAGGACCTAATGCTGCGTTATCACGTGTAGCTAGTGTGGCATGGTTCAGGGAGGCCTGTCCGCGGCATCATCTACTCACCTGAGTGTGGCTCGGAGTTTCGTCCCTGGCTCCCCCCGGGGCCCGAGTAAGACCCTCCCGGTGCAGCAGAAGGACCCTGGCCCGTCTTCTCTTCCAGAAACGCGCACAGGGCATCCAGGCTGGCGAATCCTTGGCGGGTGCCGGTGTGGGCGTTTTCCAGGGATGCCCGCCAAGCCATTTCGTCCTCGCCAGTCTGCCACAGCCGAAGCATATACGCCAGGTAGCGCTGCCGCTCAGTGGCCATCAGAGTTCGCTCTGCAATCTGCAAGGGGGGCCTGGAGTTTGCTCCCCAGACCCCCAATATCCGCTTCCAGCCGATCTTTCTATCGGGAGGCACCCGACAGCCGCCTCAGCCCCAAGCCCAGGGTGGCGATCAGCAGGCCACCAGCGCCAAGCCACAATGGCAGCATCCCAGCCAGGCCAAGTCCCCCTGTCTCCGGCAAGGCCGCCGCCGCAGCCCCCAGCGTTGCCAGCGATTCTTCCGTGAAGGCATGGGTGCGTGCCGTAACCTTGCCGTCCTCGATGGTGAACTCGTCCGTCTGCACCAGGCTGGTCAGGCCAAAGCTCCGCAGAACATCATCGGCTACTGAGGTCGTGGCCACCACCCTAGTCCCATCGACTTCAGTCCCAAGGAGGACATATTCGACATTCCTGGCGACTTCGTTCTCGACCCATACTCGGATCTCGTCCTTGCCGGTGTAGGTGTCCGGCATGTTGGGCGGAGGGACCGGCATGTATATCACCGCGTCGTCAGCATATAAGGCCAGCGCGGCCTCGACGTCTCCAGCGTTAACCGCCTCGTATAGGGCCGCGACCACCGCCAGCGGGTCTGTCTCCTGGGCATGGAGCGCCACAGGAAGCGCGAGCATCACGACGATCACCGTCACTGCAATCATAAGCCTTTTCATTTCTTACCTCCTTTGTGTCATTCGAAATCTTGGATTCCTACCGACCAGTGGATTCGTTACCCATAGGCATCCCCTCCTTCCCTACTCTTGGGTCACGCTGTTTGGGCCTGCGCCATCTGGCCCATCTCCTCAGTTTGACCATCTCGGCGAGCTCACCGGTGCGGATTCACCATAGCACCCCACAGTGGCGAGAACGTGAAAAAAGCGTGGTGAGAACGTGGCGGTTGCAATATTTCTTGCTTTGCTGTATAATGTTCATGTCGGCAGGTTCTCGGTTGTGCGGATTGCAGGAGGTGCATAGTGGCGTGTCTGTCCCTCTTTGTGCTTGGGCCTCTCCAGGCAACACTGGATGGAGAGCCGGTGACCGACTTCAAATCCGATAAGGTCCGAGCACTGTTGGCCTACCTGGCGGTCGAGGCGGACCAGCCACACCGCCGCGAGGCCTTGGCCGGCTTGCTGTGGCCCGAGTGGCCCGACCGAGAGGCCCGCAGCAATCTGCGCTATGCCCTCTCGAACCTGCGCCGCGCAATTGGCGACCGCGATGCGGTGCCACCTTTTTTGCTGATCACCCGTGAAACGCTCCAGTTCAATACTGACAGCGAGCACTGGCTCGACGTTGCTGCCTTCACAGATCTGAGAGGTCTGCAAGACATCTCAGATCTGGAGCAGGCTATGGCCTGGTACCGCGGCAGTTTCCTGGAGGGTTTCTCGGTCGGTGATGCCGCCCCCTTTGAGGAATGGGCGCTGCTGAAAAAGGAGCAACTCAGCCGGCAGATTCTTGAGACGCTCCATGGTCTGGCAGCTATCCACGAAGAGCACGGCGAGTACGAGCAAGCCCGGCCCTACGCCCGGCGGCAGGTGGAGCTTGAGCCCTGGAATGAGGAGGCACACCAGCAACTGATGCGCGTGCTGGCCCTCGGCGGGCAGCGTAGTGCGGCACTGGCTCAGTATCAATCCTGTAGCCGCCTGCTGGCCGATGAGCTGGGCGTTGAGCCGGCGCGGGAGACGGTGACCCTCTACGAAAGCATCCGCGATGGGACGCTGCTACCTGCCGCCCCTGTCACTATGGCTACTGAGGAAGCACCGGCTCCTGGCGAAGCGCCCTTCAAAGGCCTGCGGCATTTTGACACTGCCGATGCCGACCTGTTCTTCGGGCGCGAGGAATTGATCGGCCAACTGCTTGAACATCTGCGCCAACATCGCTTCCTGGCTGTGCTCGGTGCTTCAGGCAGCGGCAAGTCATCCGTTGTGCGTGCCGGTCTGATCCCGGCCCTCCAGCGCGGTGAGCCCTTGGCTGACGACACCCAGCCACCACAACGCAGTGACCGCTGGCCAGTACATCTCATCACTCCCACCGAACATCCCCTTGCCGCACTAGCAAGCAGCCTGACCCGTGATGTGGAGTCGGTGACCGCAGCAGCCACGCTCGTGGATGACCTGACCCGGGATCCGCGCGCCTTGGCTCTGTATGCCCGCCGGCTCCTGAGTGACTCCAACCATGGGGATGGAGACGGTTGCCTCTTGCTCGTGGTGGATCAATTCGAGGAATTGTTTACCCTCTGCCACGATGCCGTCGAGCGTGGGGCCTTTGTAGCCAACCTATCGATGGCCCTCGCCGAGGAAACTGCCGGGCCAGTGGTCGTGGTCGTCGCCCTACGGGCTGACTTTTACGCCCACTGCTCTCAGTTTGCCCCCCTGCGCGAGATGCTTGCCCAACACCAAGTCTACATCGGTCCAATGAGCTCAAACGAATTGCGTCGGGCCATTGAGGAACCGGCCAGGTACGGGGGATGGACCTTTGAGCCAGGCTTGGTGGATCTAATCCTTGATGATGTGGGGGACGAACCCGGCGCGCTGCCGCTGCTCTCTCACGCCTTGCTCGAGACGTGGCGGCAACGGCGTGGCCGCACGCTTACCTTTGCCAGCTACGTCGAGTCAGGGGGCGTGCGCGGCGCCATTGCCAGGACTGCCGAGACTACGTACGAGCGTCTGACTCCTAGTGAGCAAGCCATCGCTCGCAGCATTTTCCTACGGCTGACCGAACTGGGTGAAGATACACAGGACACACGTCGCCGGGCTGCGCTCTCTGAGCTCATCTCACGTCCCGGAGAGGCAGAAGTGGAAAAAGTGCTCAAGACGCTGGCGGATGCCCGCTTGATCACGACGGACGAGGAATCCGTCGAGGTTGCTCACGAGGCCTTGATCCGCGAATGGCCAAGATTGCGTGAGTGGTTGAACGAGAACCGCGAGGGCTTGCGGGTGCACCGCCGTATCAGCCAAGCCGCACAGGAGTGGGATAGATTGGATCGTGATCCAGGCGCGCTGTATCGCGGCCTGCGGTTAACCCAGGCAGTGGAGTGGGCCAAGAGCTACGCATCTGGCCTGAATCCACTGGAGCTAGCATTCCTCGACGCCTCACAGGTGCGCGCTGAGCAGGCAGCCGAAGAACGGGAGACCCAACGGCAGCGCGAGCTGGAGGCGGCGCAAAAGCTGGCTGAGGCGGAAAGTCAACGGGCTGAGGTAGAAAGCAGGCGAGCCGAAGAGCAAACACACACGGCACGGCGCCTGCGCCGGCGGGCTGCCTTCCTGGCTGCTGCCTTGATCCTGGCCCTGGTGCTGGGCATCGTCGCCGTGGCCTTTGGCCGGCAGGCGCGGGAGAGAGCCCAGATCGCCGGCGCAAGGGAATTGGCGCTGGCTGCCCTCAGCAACCTCGGCATAGACCCGGAGCGCAGCATCCTGTTGGCGCTCGAGTCAGCCGCGACATGGTCCTCTTTCGGCGAACCGATCCCATACGACCTGCAGGATACTTTGCACCAGGCTGTACAGTCCGCACGCGCGCGACTGACCTGGTCGGCTGGTGGCGACAATATCCTTTACGTTGGCTTTGACCCGGAGGGCGACCGGCCGCTGGTGGTCACTGGTAATCGTCAAGACAGCACAGTGACTGTCTGGGATCCTGAGGCGAATGAGTCATTGCTCACGCTGCCTGGCCACGTTGGACCGTTCACCGACGTTGCCCTTAGCCCGGATGGCGCACTCATCGTCATTCCTGGCGATGACAATACGGCCAAGATCTGGGACATGGCTTCGGGCCAAGAATGGCGCTCCCTCTCTGGACACAGCGATGAGGTTCTCGGCGCAGCGTTCAGCCCGGATGGAGGACTGCTGGCCACCTACGGTATCAACGAGCAGATCGTTTGGGAGGCCGGCTCGGGCACAAAGCTGCTCGAGTTGCCCGCCCCTGCCAGTGAGACTGACATGGGCGTATTTAGCCCCGACGGGACACACATTGCCACGGTCGCCGACTTTCAGTCCGTGGAGGTCATAGAGATTCCCACCGGCCGCGAAGCGCTCTCGCGCAAGCACGACTACGATGTTATAGCTTTCGCCTTCAATCCTGATGGAAGCCGCGTTGCTGCCGGTGGTCGCAACTCCAATGTCCAGGTCTGGGATGTTGAGACCGGACAGGCTGTGCTGGCACTGGCAGTCGGCACTGTTGCTCCTCAGGTCGAGGCCATCGCCTACAGCCCAGATGGAACACGGCTGGCAGTCGCTGGCATTGTGTTTGACTCGGCCACAGGCCAGGAGCTGTACTCGCTCCGCGGTCACACGCAAGGCATTTTTCGGCTTGCCTTCAATGCTGACGGAACACGGTTGATCACGGCCAGCTACGATGGAACGGCAAAGGTATGGGATCTCACCCCGGATCATGAGCTCTTTGCCCGACCGGCACACGGCGGGATGGTGTATGACGTGGCCTACAGTCCCGACGGCAAGATGCTGGCAACGGCTGGTATGGATGGAACCGCGACCATCCGGGCGGCCGAATCGGGCGAGATCCTACAAGTCCTGACCGGCCATACCGATGTTGTCAATACTGTTGCCTTCAGCCCTGATGGCCAGGTGCTGGCCACAGCCGGTGCCGATCGAAGCGTGATCCTGTGGGATGTCGCCTTGGGCATGAAGCTGAGAACACTCACCGGACACGTCGACGATAGACCAGGCACAATCCCACTGTTCAGGGGAGTCGTGGCAGCGGATTTCAGCCCTCAGTGCCTCGATCCGGCGGGTGCTCCGGCCGAGCAGTGCCCCCTGGCGACTGTTGGCATGGATGGGCAGTTGATTGTCTGGGATGCCCTCACTGGCCAGAGGCTCTTCGACCTCCAGGATGCGATCGGTGGGCTCAAGAGTGTTGCTTTCAGCCCCGATGGGAAGCTGCTGGCTATTGGCAGCACGGGAGACCCCACGGATACGAGGGGGGCGGCAAGTGTCCTCGAGGTGGCTTCGGGCGAGATTCTCAGCTCTATGCCTGGTCACGGCGGGTGGGTTTGGGACCTCGCTTTCAGCCCTGATGGGAAACGACTGGCAACAGTCGACTTTAGGGGAGTCGGGAGGATTTGGGACGTTTCCACCGGTGAACCGCTGGTCGAGTTGACTGGCCCGCCGAGTGGGTTCTCGGTGGCCTTTTGCTCGAAAGGAACTCGACTCGCAACTGGCAGTGGGAATGGGACCATCACCTTATGGGACGCAGAATCCGGTCTTCCCTTGCTCTCCCTGGGCGGTCACACTGACCCGGTCGGCGGAATCGCCTGCAGTCCTGATGGGGACTATCTGGCTACCGCGGGCTTTGATGGAACAACACGTGTCTACGTGGTGCAGGCCGACAGTCTACTGGCTCTGGCGAGGTCGCGCTTGACCCGTTCATTCACGCTCGAAGAATGCCAAAAGTATTTGCACACGGAACAGTGCCCGGTTGTGCCGTGAGCTCGACTATTGGGCGAGCGTGCTCTTCCGAATGCGGATTCGAGTTGTCACGGTGAAGGTATGCTGTCGTTTGAATCCCGTCTTACAAGAAGGACTGACCACAACCGCCACCCGGTCCCTGATTGGGTGCACCGGCAGGTGTCCCTGTATCCGTATCCCAAGGAGCTGATGCTGCGGAATCCTGTGTAGGTCCAGCCGAGCAGCCTAGGAAGAATGTCCGTTGCGTAAAGGAAACGATTGGTTTGCCGTTTTGCTCGGGCAGTGGTATACTCTTGCATATACGGCAACTGGGTGGCTGTCTGATGAGCATTGATCAGAGAATACAGGCTAAGCGATGGGAAATTCTTGGTATTGCTGCGGAGCATGGCGCGCGCAACGTGCGTGTGTTTGGCTCTTCAGCGCGGGGAGAGGCAGGTCCTCGCAGCGATGTGGACTTTTTGGTGGCCGTGCAGCCGGAGCATTCGCCATGGTTCCCAGCCGGTCTCATGGTGGACCTTCAGGAATTGCTGGGCTGCAAAGTAGACGTTGTGACCGAAGAGGCCCTGCATTGGTACATCCGGGATCGTGTCTTGGAAGAGGCAGTGCCGCTGTGAGGGATGATCGGCTGTACCTGATCCATATCACAGAGTGCATCGGGCGGATTGAGCGCTGCACGGTACCTGGTCAAGATGCCTTCCTTTCTGACACCATGAGCCAGGATGCGGTTCTACGCAATCTGCATACCCTCTCCGAATCCACGCAGCGACTGTCCGATGCGCTGAAAGATCAGCACCCTGAGGTGGATTGGACCAGCATCGCTGCCTTTCGAAACGTGGTCGTTCACGATTACCTTGGCATTGACCTGCCACGCATTTGGGACATTGTGGGGAGCGACCTGCCAAACCCAAAGCGTGCTATCAGCACGATGTTGGAAGCGCATTGATAGTCGCCGAGTAATCAACGCGGCTGCTGCTGCAATCACGTCTGTCTTGTCCTCCTTTTCCTCACCAACTGCTGCTTACCGGTGCCCAGCAGAACACACCCCGTCACCGTGAAGGCATTTTGTCGTGAGTCCCGTCTTATAGGAATCTGGGCTCGACCAGCACGTTCACTTTTCTCCGGTGCGTCGACAAAGAGGTCCCGCGCTGGGAGGACCGAAAGAATTGAGGGAGTATTATGTTTGTCCGTCTTGGAGTCAGCGAGTGTCTCATCATCCTTTTGTTGCTGCTGATCGTAGTGGGCAGCGCGGTCATTGCCGTGCGGATGCGGCGGGAGGAGGAGGATCAGTAGCGGCTCGGGCAAGAACACTGGCGGTCAGTCACTGACCGCCAGTCAGTGAGCGACCCCGAGATTTGGCGAAAACGAAGAGGCGTGGTATAATTGCACTTGAGTTGGAGCCAATGGGGGCTCCAGAACTACTCGAAGTGTGGTGACTCCTGTTTGGGAAGGGATCTCACTTGACGGGCTCTTTTACCACCAAGAAGCAACCCGGGGTCTTTTGGGGGATGCACGACTCGGCCCAGCAAGAGATCGTGCTCTTTCAGGCGTTCGACTGATTGCTGCTGCCCAGGCTGGCCTTTCCAGGCCGCATGGGCGGCTTTCATTTATCAGGTGTGTGTGCCGCGAGGGGAAAAACCGTGGAACCCGATCTGACATTCATTGAGCAGGTCAGTGACCTGAGCCACCAGAACGT